>PXAU01000331.1 GCA_003567075.1 Trueperaceae bacterium | reverse complement strand
CCGGCCTCCACCAGCCGATGGAGTACGTCGAGCAGCTTTCGGGTGTCCTCGAAGTGGAGACCCGTGGTGGGCTCGTCGAGGATGTAGAGCGTCTTGCCGGTCGAGCGCTTGCCGAGCTCGGCGGCGAGCTTGACCCGCTGCGCCTCGCCGCCCGAGAGCGTGGGCGAGGGCTGGCCGATGCGGATGTAGCCCAGTCCGACGTCCTTCATCAGCTGCAGCTTGCGCGCCACCGAGGGGATGTGCTCGAAGAACTCGAGCCCCTCGTCGACCGTCATCGCCAGGACGTCCGCGATCGACTTGCTGCGGATCTTGACCTCGAGCGTTTCGCGGTTGTAGCGCGCGCCCTTGCAGACCTCGCACGGGACGTAGATGTCGGGCAGGAAGTACATCTCGACCTTGACCGTGCCGTCGCCGCGGCAGGCTTCGCAGCGCCCGCCCTTGACGTTGAAGGAGAAGCGGCCCGGCTTGTAGCCGCGCTTGCGCGACTCGGGCGCGCGCGTGAACAGGTCGCGGATCTCGGTGAAGATTCCGGTGTACGTCGCGGGGTTCGAGCGCGGCGTGCGGCCGATGGGCGACTGGTCGATCTCGATCACCTTGTCGACGTGCTCGCTGCCGGTGATCCGGGTGTGGGCGCCGGGGTTCTCCTTGGCCCGGTAGAGCTGCTTGGCGAGCGAGGCGTGCAGGATGCGGTGCACGAGCGTCGATTTACCCGAGCCCGAGGCGCCGGTGACACAGGTGAGCGTGCCGAGCGGGAAACGCACGGTGACGTCGCGCAGGTTGTGCTCGCGGGCACCCACCACGGTGAGCGTCTTGCCGTTGCCTTTCCGGCGATCGAGCGGGACCTCGATCGTCTTCTCGCCACGCAGGTAGGCGGCGGTCAACGAGGTCGGGTGGGCCAGCAGCTCGCTCGGCGTGTCGGCGGCGACGACCTCGCCACCGTGGATGCCGGCGCCGGGACCGAGATCGACGATGAAGTCGGCCGAGCGCATGGTCTCCTCGTCGTGTTCGACCACGATGAGGGTGTTGCCCAGGTCGCGCAGCGACAACAGCGTCTTCAGCAGGCGGGCGTTGTCGCGCGGGTGGAGGCCGATCGAGGGCTCGTCCAGCACGTAGAGCACGCCCGTAAGGCCCGAGCCGACCTGGGTCGCCAGCCGGATCCGTTGCGCCTCGCCGCCCGAGAGCGTGTTGGCGCTGCGGTCGAGTGACAGGTAGTCGAGCCCGACGTCCTCGAGGAAGCCCAGGCGGGCGTTCACCTCGCGCAGGATGGGCCGTGCCACCTCGCCGGCGGCGCCGGAGAGCGTGAGCGAACCGAAGAACCCGCGCGCCTCGACGACCGACAGACCGGAGACGTCGGCGATGGTACGGTCCGCAACCGTTACCGCCAGCACCTCCGGCTTGTAGCGCGTGCCGCCGCAGGAGGGGCAGGGCACCAGCGACATGAAGGCCTCGAGCTTCTCACGCGCGTAGTCGGTCTGGGCCTCCTTGAGTCGGCGCTGCAGGTTCGCGACCACGCCCTCGAACTCCGCCTTGAAGCGCAGCGTCTCGCGTCCGCCGCGGCTGTAGACGATGTCGATCGAGTCGTCGCTGCCGAACAAGACCACACGTTGGAAGGAACGCGGGAGCTCGCGCCAGGGCTGGCTGAGATCGACCTGGTGGTGCTCGGCCAGGGCGCGCAGGCGGTCCCAGTAGAAGACCTTGTGCCCTTCTGCGCGGCCGCCCGACCACGGCGCGATGGCGCCCTCGGCAATCGAGCGCCCGTGGTCCGGCACGATCAGCTCGGGGTCGAACTGCTGCAGGAAACCGAGCCCTGAGCAGGCCGTGCACGCGCCGTAGGGGCTGTTGAAGCTGAACACGCGCGGCTCGAGCTCGTCGAGGAAGGTGCCGTGTTCGGGGCAGGCGAAGCGCTCGGCGTAGCGCTCGTCGACATCGTCGTCGGGGAGCCACACGCGCATGAGCCCCTCGCCCTTGGCCAGCGCCAGCTCGGCCGATTCGGCCAGACGCGCGCGCTCCTCGGTATCGATCCGGACGCGGTCGATCACCACCTCGATGTCGTGGCGCTCGTAGCGCTCGAGGTTCGCTTTCATCGCCTCGTCGAGCGTCTGCACGGTGCCGTCGACGCGCACCCGGGCGTACCCCTCCTTCTTCAAGTCTTGGAACAGCTTGCGGTACTCGCCCTTGCGGCCGCGCACCACCGGCGCCAGCAGCATGGCTCGGGCCCCGGGGAAGCGTTCGATCAGGCGCGCGGTGATCTCGGAGGCGGATTGGCGTTCGATGGTGCGACCGCACTCGGGGCAGTGCGGCACGCCGGCGCGTGCGAACAGCAGTCGCAGGTAGTCGTGGATCTCGGTGACCGTGCCGACCGTGGAGCGGGGGTTGTGGGTGGTGGTCTTCTGGTCGATCGAGATCGCCGGCGACAAGCCCTCGATCGTGTCGACGTCGGGCTTGTCCATGATGCCGAGGAACTGCCGCGCGTACGCTGAGAGGCTCTCGACGTAGCGCCGCTGGCCCTCGGCGTAGATGGTGTCGAAGGCGAGCGTCGACTTGCCCGAGCCCGACACGCCGGTGAAGACGATGAAGGCGTTCCGGGGGAGTCGAAGGTCGATGTCCTTCAGATTGTGCTCGCGCGCACCGCGAATGACGAGATCCTGCATCGCGCCTCCTGGTCGGCCGGCGTCGACCGGTCGCGACGGGCGCAGCGAGCGCTGGACCCGGCGACGGGCGTACGCTGTCGGCGCCGTGGCCAGGTGCGGTGGGGCCACGGCGCCCGAAGCGTTCTAGTGTACCAGGGGGATCGCGTGCGGCTGGGTGCGCGGCCACGGTCGGGCCGCATGCAGGCCGCGCGCAGGCGGCGCCACAGTGGCGCTCAGGCAGCGCCGTCGTCCGGGCGTGATGCGTCGCCGGCGGCGCCGCCGCTTGGTGGACCGCTCGGTTGCTCGTCGTGCTGCCGCTCGATCGCGAGTTGGGCGCCGACGGCGAAACCGATGACGATGAGCACCACCAGCAGCGGCCAGTAGGGTAGGAGCAGCAGCGCCAGCAGCGCGGCCAGTGTCAGGGGCATCCGCACCCACACCTCGCCCTCGCGGTTACGGAGCGTCACGCGCCGCCGGTTGCCCTGGCGCACGAGCTTGGTGAGGGTGTCCCAGAGGTCGCGCAGGAGGTGCTCGAACGGCCTCCAGAAGCGTTCCCCTTGGCGGCTCGAGGTCGTGCTGCCGGTGTCGGAGCGGGCGTGGCGGTGGCTGTCGGGATCGTGCATGGTCGTCGCCTCCGTGGCGTGGCCGTCGGCGGTCGTCAACGCGGCTCGCCGGGGTTCTCGGGGTGGCTGGGCTCGTCGTGGTCGGGTGCACCGGGTCGGGCCTCGTCTGCTGCCGCGGGACGGCGCTCGACCGCGAGCGTGAGATTGGCGGCGAGCGCGGCGATCGCGCCGATGGCTGCCCACACCGGCAGCAGGACGGTGCCGATCACGCCGATGGTGAGCGGTATCTCGATGAGGGTGCGGCCCTCCTCGTTCTTGATGGTGATGCGTCGAACGTTGCCCTCGCGCACCAGCTCCTTGACCTTGGCGACCATCATCTCGCCGCTGACGCGGAACTCCTCGACGTGGTCACCGTTCGGGCGGGGTCGTGTGCCGTGATCGTCGCTCATGGTGGGCTGCTCCTCAGCGTCGCGCGCCGCCGCGGATCGGGCTGGGTGCGCGGTCGACAGCAGGCTAGGCCGGCATCGGGTGAGCTGGCGTCACGCCTTCGGGTGAGGTGCGCCTCACCCGTCGTGGGTGGTGGCAGGGTGAAGCGCGGGTGAGGTGCGGCCGCGCAGTCGCGCGCGCTAGAGCAGCCCGAGGTCGCGCGCGCGCGCCGCCGCTTCGGTGCGGTTGCGCACGCCCAGCTTCTCGAACACGTGTCGCGTATGGGTCTTGATCGTGTTCGGCGAGAGGTCGAGGCGCCGGGCGATGGCCTTGGTGCTGGCGCCCGCTGCCAGCAGCACCAGCACCTGCTGCTCGCGTTCGGTGAGGTCGTCCGCGACCGGGCTCGCCGCCATGGCGCCGGCGCCGGTGCCGGTGGGCGTCGCCGCGGCTCCGTCGCGACGTTGCGCGCGCTGGCGCCACCAGCTCGCGGCGCGCGCCGCGAGCTGCGGAGGCAGATCGGGGCGGCTCAGCGCCAGGCGGTGCGCCAACAGGTCCCGGAAGAAGTCCGGGAAGCGGAACCAGGGACCCTCGTCGTCGCTCGACTCGAGCCGCTCGAGGAACGCCTCATGGGCCTCGAGCTGCGACAGCACGGCGGCGCCGTCGGGGCGCCCCGTAAGGGCGCTGACCAGGTTGCTGCAGAGGCGCGCTTCGCCGGCCAACAGCAGGGCGGCCTCGTGCAGATCGTCGGGCAGCCGTAGCAGCACCTCCTCCGTCAGGAACGCCAGGACGTACCGATCGGTGCCCGTGAAGCGCTCGATGAGGTCGACGGGATCGGCCTTGCCGCGGAGCGAGCGGGCAGCCAACTGGACGCCCGCGGGCCAGCCCTCGACCCTTGCCACGAGCATGTCGGCGTGCGCTTGCGCGAGCTGGGGGAGGAGGGCGGCCACCAGGGCCCGCCCCTCGTCAGGATCGAGGCGCAGCGCGTCTGGCCCCACCAGTTCGGCCTCCCCGCGCGCCAGCCAGCGTGCCACCGGCAGCGGCGGCGCCTGTCGCGCCAGCACCAGCGTGTGCACCCCTTCGGGCGCGCGCTCCACCCAGCTCCCCAGTGCTGCAGCGGCTCCAGCGCTCAGGTGGTGCGCGTCGTCGAGGACGACGCTGCCGCGCCAGCCGCTCGTCTCCAGGGCCGCCGCGAGTGCGCTGGGGTCGGCCGGCGCAACGGGGCTTGCTTCCCCCCCGCGTAGGGCCTGGGCGAGGTGATCGGCGTCGGCCGCTGCGCCGTCATCCCAAGCGCCCGCGCTCGCCAGCGCGGCCCGGAGCCAGCCAGCTACCAGTCGCTCGGGATCGCGCCCGTCGTCGTCGCCCGGATCGAGCCCGAACCAGGCCACGGCGCCGCGGTGCCGGCGCAACCAGGTGCTCACCAAGGTGGTCTTGCCGTAGCCGGCCGGGGCCACCAGCAACGTCGCCCGCAGCGTCTCGCGCGCAGCGTCGAGCAGCGCCTCGAGCCGCGGCCTAGCGATGGCCGTCGGCGGGGCGCGCGGCACCCGTAGCTTGGTGGTGGGAAAGCCCGGCACGGTGCCTCCTGGCGAGCCTACCAAGTGGGCGGCTCGTGCCGGCGCTTTGACGACCGCCTAGGTTCGGCTTGCTAGACTACCTGCATCGATGCGCGTCCGCGCGCCTGCGCAGGCGCGCGTGGGTGCGCGTGAGGACGGCATCATGGATGAAGCGTTCCCCAGCGGCTTGGACCTGAACGATCGCTCCCCTACCGTCTACGGGTGGGTGTTGATGCTACTCGGCGGTGGCGGCCTGCTGTACTTCTGGGTCATGGGCGCCATCGGGCTGCTGACTGGCAACGCGGGCACCATCGTGCTGCTGCAGCTCGAGGGCGCCTGGCGGGTGTTGTTCCTGGCCTACCCCGCCGTGTTCCTGGTGAGCCTGGTGCTGGGCGCGGCCCTGGTTGCGTTGAAGAAGGACCTCGCTTCGCTCGGGGTGGCCGGGGCACCGGTGGCGCTGAGCGTGGTCTACTACCTGGCGCTGCTCTACCTGCGTCCGGTCTGAGCCTTCGGCGGCCGTCG
Organism: Trueperaceae bacterium; assembly: GCA_003567075.1. GTDB lineage: Bacteria > Deinococcota > Deinococci > Deinococcales > Trueperaceae > CSSed10-48. The sequence continues at coordinate 5,055 of PXAU01000331.1, read as the reverse complement.
CCAGGGTGCGGGCGGCGTCTCGACGGCGCGTGCTATCGTGCCGGCCACGATCGTGCGCGTGGCATGGGAGGTGCCATGAAGCTGACGTTCCTCGGGCATGCGGCCGTGCGGCTGCAGCATGCCGACCACGACATCCTGATCGATCCCTTCCTGAGTGGGAACCCGAACGCGGTGACGACGCCAGCCTCGTTGTCGCCGAGTCACGTGATCCTCACCCACGCACACGCCGACCACGTGGGCGACACCGTCGACATCGCGCGGCGCTGTGGCGCCACGCTCATCGCGGCGGTGGAGGTGGTGGGGCGTCTGGGGCGCGACGGCGTCGAGGGCGTAGGCATGAACGTCGGCGGCGGCGCCGACTTCCCCTTCGGTCGGGTGACCTTCACGCCGGCTTGGCACTCGAGCGGCTTCGCCGACGGGAGCTACGGCGGTACGCCCATGGGCGTCGTGGTGCGCATGGGTGGGGTGACGGTCTTCCACGCCGGCGACACCGCGCTCTTCTCCGACCTCGCCCTGGTCGCCAAGCACGGCATCGACGTGGCGCTCTTGCCGATCGGTGACCACTTCACGATGGGGCCGTCCGAAGCGCTGGACGCCGTGCGGCTGCTCGGCCCGCGGCACGTGGTCCCCATCCACTACGATACCTTCCCGCCCATCGAGCAGGACGCGCACGCCTTCGCCGAGCGCGTCGAGGCCGAAACGGAGGCGCGCGCCCACGCGCTGGCCCCGGGCGAGAGCCTGGAGCTCTGACGCCGCCCGGCGGACCCACCGTGGAGCAGGCACCGAGCACCATCCCCGACGGCTACGAACTGGTCCAGCGCCTCGGCGCCGGTCAGACGGCGGTCGCTTGGCTGGCCCGAGCACAGGGCAGCGAGACGATGGTTGCGCTCAAGCTGCCGCGGCCGGAAGCACTGGCCGATCCGGTGTTGCGGCGGATGTTCGAGAACGAGGTGCAGATCACCCTCAAGCTCGAGCACCCGCACGTGGTGCGCGCCTTCGATGGTCGCCCCACGGGCCCGGGCGCGTTCCTGGCGCTGGAGTACTGCGCCGGCGGGACGCTCGACCAACTGCTGCTCGAGCGAGGCAAGCTGCCGCTGCTGCAGGCGGTGACCTTGGTCGCCGGGGTGGCGGCGGGGCTCCAGCACGCGCACGAACGCAACGTGCTCCACCGCGACGTCAAGCCGGCCAACGTGTTCGTGTCCGACGACGGCGCTGCCAAGCTGGGCGACTTCGGGACCGGGGTGTTCGCGGCCGAGGCATCGCAGGAGCGCGTTGGCACGGCCTTCTACATGGCGCCCGAGGTGTTCGGGGGGGCTCCCTCGTCGCTACAGAGCGACATCTACAGCCTGGGCGTGCTCGCTTACGAGGTGCTGGCCGGAGCGCGACCCTTCGTGGGAGAGAGCTACGACGCCCTGATGGTGGCGCACATGACCGCGCTCCCGCGCGAGCTGCGCCAACTGCGGCCGGAGCTGTCGCGGCGCGTGAGCGCGGTGGTGATGCAGGCGATGTCGCGCGACGCCGCGCGGCGGTTCCAAACGGTGCGGGCGTTCCTCGATGCGTACCGCGCGGCCGCCGGTCTCGAGCCGCCGAGCGCGGCTGCGGCGGCACCGCCGACCGGCCGCGCCGGCCGCAGCCCGACGCCGTCGCCGGAGGTCCTGTGGGGTCCCGACGAGCCTGATGCCCGCCGCCCGGCTGGGCGCGAGGCGCCAGTCCGCGAGCCGGCGTCGGCGCCTGCCACGGATGCGTCCGGGCCACCGAAACGACGCTCGTTCTGGTTCTGGCGCCGGCGGCGCTGAGGCGGCCACGGCGGCGCTGAGGCGGCCACGGCGGCGCGGGCTTGGACGAACCTGCGTCATGGCTTCCATATCCGAGCGCGCAACTCGGTATATACTCCGAATCGGAACGAGTCCGAGAAACGGCCACGCCGTGACGCCTCGGCTCGACCCCGAAGCGGCGACGTGCCCCCGCGCCAGACGACGCGATGCCCCCGGGTCCGGCACGTACCATCGATCCCACGCGTCGGCCGTTGATCGCATGCGGTCCACACGGCCACGAGACGCACCAACAGAGGTGAAGCGATGAGCGACAAGCAGCTCGAGATCAAGCACCTGCACGCCCGCATCGAGGGCGGCGAGACGATCCTCAAGGGCGTCGACCTGCTCGTACCGCGCGGCGAGGTGCACGCGCTCATGGGGCCCAACGGTTCGGGCAAGTCGACGCTGGCGAAGATCATGGCCGGCGACCCGAGCTACGAGGTCGTCGAGGGTGACATCCTCATCGACGGCGAGAGCGTGCTCGAGATGGAGCCCGACGAGCGCGCCCGCGCCGGCCTCTACCTGGCCTTCCAGTACCCGGTCGAGGTGCCCGGCGTCTCCATCGCCAACTTCCTGCGGCTCGCGCTCAACGCGCGACGCGAGGAAGGCGACGAGATCGGCGTCATGGAGTTCTACACCAAGCTCCAGCGGGCCGTGAAGGCGCTCGACTGGGACGAGTCGATCATCGAGCGCAACCTGCACGAGGGCTTCTCGGGAGGCGAGAAGAAGCGCTCCGAGGTGCTGCAGCTGCTGGTGCTCGAACCGCGCTACGCCATCCTCGACGAGTCCGATTCGGGCCTCGACGTCGACGCGCTCAAGGTCGTCGCCAAAGGCGTCAACGCCGCCCGCGGCCCCGACTTCGGCGCGCTCGTGATCACCCACTACCAGCGCCTGCTCAACTACGTCATCCCCGACAAGGTGCACGTGATGGCGAGCGGCCGCGTCATCGAGAGCGGCCCCAAGGAGCTCGCCATGGAACTCGATCAGAGGGGCTACGACTGGATCCGTGACAAGCACGGCCTGCCCGCCGGCAACGGGCACGCCGCCGCCCGCGACGGCGTCGGCCCCCCGGCCTGAGCCGCGCCGGTGTCCGTGCCAGCGTTCACCTCCCCCGCGCCCGCGACCCGCGAGAGGAACCATCATGGCTGACTTGCGCATGCCGAACGACCACCCCGACGCAGCCAAGCTCGAGGGGATGGAGCACACCCGCCAGTACGACTTCCAGCTTCCCGAGAACTACGCCTTCAAGTCCGAGAAGGGGCTGAACAAGCGCGTCATCGAGAAGATCAGCTACATGAAGAACGAGCCGGAGTGGATGCTCAAGTTCCGGCTCCGCGCGCTCGAGATCGCCGAGAAGAAGGGCCGCCCGCGCTGGGGCCCGGACCTCTCCAGCCTCAACTTCGACGAGATCTTCTTCTACATCCGCCCGCAGGACCGCAAGGGCACCAACTCCTGGGACGACGTGCCCGCCGAGGTGCTCGAGACCTACAAGCGTCTCGGCATCCCTGAGGCGGAGCAGAAGATGCTCGCCGGCGTCGGCGCCCAGTACGAGAGCGAGATGGTCTACCACAGCCTCAAGGAGGAGTGGGAGAAGCTCGGCGTCATCTTCCTTGACGTCGAGACGGGCATGAAGGACCACCCCGAGCTGTTCAGGGAGCACTTCGCCACGGTGATTCCTCCGGAGGACAACTACTTCGCCGCCATCAACAGCGCGGTCTGGTCGGGTGGTTCCTTCGTGTACGTCCCCGCCGGCGTCGAGGTCAGCGTTCCGCTGCAGGCTTACTTCCTGATCAACGCGCAGTCGATGGGCCAGTTCGAGCGCACGCTCATCATCGGCGAGCCCGGCAGCAAGTTCCACTACATCGAGGGTTGTACCGCGCCGACGTACAACAGCGACTCGTTCCACTCCGGCGTGATCGAGATCATCGTCAAGGAGCACGCGAACGTGCGCTACTCGACCATCCAGAACTGGTCGCACAACGTCTACAACCTGGTCACGCAGCGCGCCCTGGTCCAGAAGGGCGGCTCGATGGGCTGGCTCGACGGCAACCTCGGCTCCAAGACCACCATGAAGTACCCCAGCACCTACCTGCTGGGTGAAGGCGCCCACGGCGAAGTGCTGTCGATCGCCTTCGCCACCGACGGCCAGCACCAGGACGCCGGCGCCAAGGTGATCCACGCCGCACCCAACACCACCAGCAGCGTGGTCAGCAAGTCGATCTCCAAGGGCACCGGCCGCAGCTCCTACCGCGGTCTGGTGCAGATCCACCCCGGCGCCACCAACGCCCGCTCCAACGTCGAATGCGACGCGTTGCTGCTCGACGAACAGGCGCGAACCGACACCTACCCCTACATCGAGATCAACGAGAAGACCGCCCACGTGGGGCACGAGGCGACCGTCTCCAAGCTGAACGACGAGCAGATCTTCTACCTGATGTCGCGCGGGCTTCCCGAAGAAGCCGCCATGGCGCTCATCGTGCGCGGCTTCCTCGATCCCGTCGCCAAGGAGCTGCCGCTCGAGTACGCCGTCGAGCTCAACCGCCTGATCGAGCTCGAGATGGAAGGGAGCGTCGGCTGACGTGGCGACCCTCACCGACACCGGCGCCCTGACGAGCGAGGCGCTCGAGGCGCTGATCGAGCGCTTGGGCGAGCCGGCTTGGCTGGCCGAGGAGCGGCGCGCCGCCTGGCGCACGTACCAGGCGACTCCGTTCCCCAACAACCGAGACGAGCGTTGGCGCTACACCGAACTCGAGCGCTTCGCCATCGACGGTTTGGCGCCGGCCGAGGCGCCGCACGACAGCAGCGTCTCGGATCGCATTCGCATGCGCATCACCGACTCCGACGCCGAGGGCACGCTTGTGTTCAAGGCCGGTGAACTGGTGCACCAGGACCGGCGCCTGAAGCAGGCCGGCGTCATCTTCACCGACCTACGAAGCGCCCTGCGCGATCACGAGGATCTCGTGCGCGCGCACCTCTACAGCGTCGTCAACGCCGGCGACGGTCAGCACAAGTACGCCGCCCTCAACGCCGCCTTCTGGACCAACGGGGCCTTCGTGTACGTGCCCAAGAACGTCGAGGTCGAGTTGCCGCTGGGCGCCTTCCTCACCAACGACCGCGGCGGCCTGGCCGGCAACCGCACCCTCATCGTGGTCGAGGCCAACGCCAAGGTCACCTACCTCGACGAGTACACCAGCGAACCGATCGGCGAGCGGCTGGTCAACACCGGCGCCACCGAGATCGT
>PXAU01000326.1 GCA_003567075.1 Trueperaceae bacterium | reverse complement strand
TCGGGCGTCGCCGCGGCGCAGGGATCGGCGGCGGGCACGACGAGCGCGAGCAGACCCTGAACCAGATCCTCTCGGAGATGGACGGTTTCGAGAAGGACACCTCGGTCATCATCATCGCGGCTACCAACCGGCCCGACATCCTCGACCCGGCCCTCTTGCGACCCGGGCGCTTCGACCGCCAGGTCACCATCGGCCTTCCGACCATGCGCGAGCGCGAGGAGATCCTCAAGGTACACGTGCGCAACAAGCCGATCGACGAGGAGGTCGATCTGCACCGCCTGGCGGAATCGACGCCGATGTTCTCCGGCGCGGACCTCGAGAACCTGACCAACGAAGCTGCGTTGATCGCAGCGCGCGCGAGCAAGCACGTGATCACCTGGAACGACTTCAACGAGGCACTCGACCGCATCACCCTCGGCCTGCGCCGCGGGAGCCTCGTGCCAACCGAGGAGGAGCGGCGCCTGCTCGCGTACCACGAGGCCGGGCACGCTGTCGCCTTCGTCGCGCAGCCGGAGTTGGGCGAGATCCGCAAGGTGACCATCAGCCCACGCGGCGGCGCCGGGGGGTTCATGGCACCGCTCTCGCGCGAGGAGTTGTTCTTCAACGAGAGCCGCTTCAGGTCGCAGCTGGTGGTGGCGTTCGGCGGCCGCGTGTCGGAGAAGCACATCACCGGCACCATCTCCTCGGGGGCCAGCAACGATCTCAAGCAAGCCACTGAGATGGCCAAGCAGATGGTGCTCGACATGGGCATGGGCGGCGAGGAGTACGTCGCCTGGGGCTCGGACTCGGGGCCGGTCTTCCTCGGCGGCGAGATCAGCCGCCGCAAGGACTTCTCCGAAGAGACCGCGCGCCAGCTCGAGGAGCAGGTGACCGCCATCTTGCGCGAGGCGTACGAGTACACGCACGAGTTGATCGAAGCGCACTGGCCGGCGGTGGAGGCCGTCGCGCGGGCGCTGCTGAAGGTGGAGACGGTGGACGGCAAGCTGGTGGCCGAGGCCTATCGGCGCGCCGAGGCCGGCGAGGACACCGACACCATCGCACAGTGGATCGTCGACGAGGTCGCGGCGCACGAGCGCCGCGTCCAAGAGGCCAACGAGCGACAGCGGGCCAGAGCCGAGGAGCGCGCTCGCGAAGAAGCGGCCCGCTCCGCGCCGCCGACGACGTCGCCCCCCTCGCGACCGGCGGCCGAGGGGAGCGGCAGCTAGCGGTCCGGGAGGGCCGCGCCGACCGTGCCGTTGCTCGACGGGAAGTACGAAATCCTCGCAGAGCACCAGCTCGGCCCGGGTGTGGTGGCGTTCGACGCCACGACAGCCGAAGGCCAGCCCGTGCGTGTCGTGTGGTACGAACTGCCGCCCGAGCAGGAGGCCGCCTTCGAGCGCTACCGCCGCGGCTTGCGGCGCTTGGCGCGTGACGGCCTGGCGGACGTGGTCGATGTGGTATCGCGGCCGGGGGCGCGCTACGTCGCCTGGCGCGACGCGCGCAGCGCCAGCGAGCCGGTCGGCCCCGAGAGCGCGTTGGCCGCGCGCCTGCGTGAAGCCGGCCTGACGCCGGCCAGCGCCCGCCAACGCGTGGGCTCGAGCGGCCCACTCGTGAGCGACCTCCCTTTCGGTCACGACGTAGCACCCGAACGAACGACAAGCCAGCCACCACCAGCGCGTCCGAGCAAGCGGCGGCCGCTGGCGGCGTTCAGCGACGCCGCGCTGTCGTGGCTGCTCGCCGCGGCGCTGTTCGCCGGGGCCCTCGCACTCTGGAGCGGGGGGTTCGCGTTACGGACCAACGCCAGGCTCGTCACCGTGCCCGCTGTCGGCGAGGCGTCGGTCGAGACCCTGGTGGAGCGGCTGCTGGCGCTCGGCTTGCGTGTCACGCCCGTGCCCCTCGCCTCCGAGAAGCCGGAGGGGACCGTGCTGGCGCTCGACCCGGCGGAAGGCTCGGCGCTACGGCCGGGGCGCAGCGTGCGCGTCTCGTACGCGGTGCCGGCTGGGCGCCTGGCGCCCACCACCGTGCCTGCGGTGCTCGGCCTCGACCTCGACGCTGCCACAGCGCGCCTCGCTGCCGCCGACCTCGAGATGGGTCGCGTCGCCCAGGTGCACGAGGCGGCACCAGCCGGAAGCGTGCTGGCGCAGTCCGAGGCCTCCGGCAGCACCGTCGGCGTGGGCAGCGCGGTGGATCTGGTCGTGAGCCTCGGCCCGGTGCCCGAGACGACCTTCGTTCCCGACCTGGTGGGGCTGACGGAGGCCGACGCGCGAGCGTTGGCCAGCGTGGCCGGCCTGAACCAGGACCAGATCAGCGTCGAACGCCTCGACGTGCGCGGCGCGACACCCGGAACGGTGGTGAGCCAGTCGCTGGCGCCCTACCGGCGGGTGGTGCTGGCCGACGCCGCGCTGCGGCTGCTAGTAGCCGGTTCAACGAGCGGTCCGCTCGACGACGCGGGCCTGGCGAACCTGTCGGGCCTCAGCGAGACCGAAGCGCGTGCCTTGGCGGCGGGCTTCGACGTGCGGGTGTCGTACCTCGAGGACGCGAACCTACCCGACGGCGTGGTGTGGCAGTCGTTGCCGCCGGGCAGCAGCCCGGCCGACGGCCCGCTGGCACTGGCGGTCAACGTGCGGCCAGTACCGATCCCGCTGCCGCAGGTGACGGCGATCGTGCGCCAGCCTCAGCTGCGCGAGGTGCCGTACCTGTGGTTCATCGAGCCCGGCATCCCGAGCCAGCGGGCCGAGGTGACCGCGATCACGCTGGACGGCGTGCGCACGCTCGTGCGCGTGCAGCAGGTGCGCGGCGGCGAACGCGTCGAGGGCGCCTGGCGCACCACCTACCCGGGGCCCGTGCGCTTCACCTTGACCCTGAACGACGAGCCGTACGGCGGCGAACTGCTGGTGCCCTGAGCCGCGGTGGTCGGTTCGCCAGGCGCGCCCTGAAGCCTGCCGTACGGTCGTCACGGCAACGGGGAGTATAGTGGTCCGTGGCGATGGGGGCAGCATCAACATAGCTCTTCGCCTATGAAACTCCACGCGCTCGGGTCCCGCTGCCCGAGCGCGCGCCGCCGAAGGGAACCGTGCGCCAGACCTTCCGAGACCTGCTCCGATACGTCGCCCGCTACCGCGGGATCTACCTGTTCGGCATCGCGATGCTGGTCGTGGCGTCCTTCGTGAACACCTTCGTGCCCGTCGTGGTCGGGCGCGCCATCGACGCCTTCAGCGACGGCAGCATGACGATGCAGAGCGTCTGGTGGTACGTCGGCGGCGTGATCGGCTTGGCGCTCGTGGGCGCAGCCTCGATGATCGCCGTGCGCCGCACGATGCTCAACGCCAGCTGGGAGATCCAGTTCGACATCCGGCGCGACCTGTTCCGGCACTTCACCCGTCTCGACGGCGACTTCTTCGACAACTACCGCGTGGGCGACCTGATGGCGCGCCTTACCGCCGACCTCAACGCGGTTCGCATGCTGGCGGGCATCGGCGTCTTCCAGGGCACCTTCACGGCCCTCGTGCTCGGCTTCACGCTCTACCGCATGGCCTCGCTCGACATCGGGCTCACCCTGCTGACGCTCACGATCGTGCCCTTCATCACGGTCTCGTTCTTCGTGCTGCTGCGCATCATCCACAGACGCTACGAGAGGGTGCAGGAACAGTTCTCGAACGTCTCGGCCATGGCCCAGGAGAACTTCTCCGGCATCCGCGTGGTCAAGGGCTTCGGCATCGAGCAGCGCGAGCTCGACAACTTCAAGGCGCTGAACGACGAGTTCATCCGCCGCAACATGCGCCTCACCAAGGTGCAGGGCCCATTGTTCCCGCTCATGGAGCTGCTGTTCGGCATGACCATCTCGCTGCTGCTCCTGGTCGGCGGCAGGCAGGTGCTGGGCATCGGCGGCTCGCTCACCATCGGCCAGTTCTCCGCCTTCGTGTTCCTGTTCGAAGGCATCCAGTGGCCGCTGATCGCGCTCGGCTGGATCGCCAACATGGTGCAGCGCGGGTCCCCCTCCTGGGGGCGCCTGCGCGCCATCCTGGACGAGCGCCCCCGCATCCGCGACGACGACCTCACCGACCACGGCCTGCAGCAGGTCCGCGGCGACATCGAGTTCCGTGACGTCTCCCTCACGCTCGACGGGCAGAAGGTGCTGGATCGCGTCTCGTTCCGCATACGCGCCGGCGAGTCGATCGGACTCACGGGCCGCACCGGCGCCGGCAAGACCTTGATCGTCAACCTGATCGGGCGCCTGATCGACCCCGACGACGGTGACATCCTCATCGACGGCGTTCCCATCCGGCACTACCCGGTGCGGGTGCTGCGGCGCTTCATCGGGCTGGTGCCGCAAGAGCCGTTCCTGTTCAGCGACACCATCGCGCAGAACATCGCCTACGGAATCCCCGACACGGGCGATGCCGAGGCGCTGAGGCGGCGCGTGGACGAGGTCGCTCGGCTCGCGCAGCTCGCCGGTGACGTCGACGACTTCCCGCTCGGGTTCGACACGCCGCTCGGCGAGCGTGGCGTGACCCTCTCCGGAGGCCAGCGGCAACGGACGGCCATCGCGCGCGCCATCATCCGTGACCCCAGCATCCTGATCTTCGACGACGCCCTCTCGGCGGTCGACACCCAGACCGAAGCCGCCATCCTCGAGGGCCTGCAACGGGTGCAGCAGGGCCGCACCACCATCGTGATCGCGCACCGCCTCAGCGCCTTCGAGCACTGCGACCGCGTGTACGTCCTGGACCAAGGGCGCATCAGCGAGTCGGGCAGCCACGAAGAGCTCGTTGCGAGCGACGGCTGGTACGCGGACATGGCTCGACGCCAGCAACTCGAAGCCAGCTTGGAGGAAGCCTGATGGCCGGCGATCACTGGCGCGATGCGGATCGCGATGACCGACGGCGCGGCGCGAGCGACGTCGGCGGCATGTACGACCCGGCGTACGACGTCGAGGCGGAGAAGGCCCGTCACGCCCGCGAGCGCGCCAGCAAGCGCGCCGCGCTGCGCGCCGAAGGGCGCTTCGACGAGGACGGCAACCCGATGGACGCCGGCTTCGACGAGGGCCTCGCTCGGCGCTTGCTGCGCTACCTGCTACCCTACCGGGGCCCGCTGCTCGTGTCGGTGCTGCTGCTGGTCGCGTACTCGGCCTTGGTGCCGGCCTTCCCGAGCCTGATCGCCACCGCCGTCGACCGCTACATCGTCGCCGACACCGCCCCCTGGAGCGCCCTGAGCGTCGACGAGCGCCTGAACGGCCTGCTCACCATCGTGCTCATCTACCTGGGCTTACGCGTGCTCAACTTCGGCCTTCGCTTCGGCTACACGTACGCGGTCGCCTGGATCGGCCAGCGCGTCATCTACGACCTGCGGCGCGACACCTTCGGCAAGATCCAGAAGCTGCACATGGGCTTCTTCGACCGCACGCCCGTGGGGCGCCTCATCACCCGCATCACCAGCGACGTCGAAGCGATCCAGATGGCGATGACCGACGGCGTCGTAGGCTTGATCGCCGACGTCGGCCTGATCATCGGCCTGATGGTCTACATGTTCATCCTCGACTGGCGCTTGGCGCTCGTGGCGCTCACGGTGATGCCGCTGCTCTTCGTGACGCTCAACTACCTGCGGCTGCGCATCCGAGACGCCTTCCGAGCCGTGAGGCTACGCACCAGCCGCTCGAACGCGTACCTGGCCGAGAACCTCAGCGGCATGAAGACGGTGCAGCTGTTCAACCGCGAGGACCGCAACGCCAGGCGCTTCGACGCGCTCAACCTCGACCTGCTCGACGGCTACCACGAGCAGGTGCGCTGGTTCAGCCTGTTCTGGCCCAGCGTCAACCTGGCCGGGGCCATCGCGACGGCGATGCTGCTCTACTTCGCCGCCTATCAACTGGTCGGGCCCGGCGTCGCGGCGACCGTCACGCTCGGCGTGCTGATCGCCTTCATCCAGTACACGCAGATGTTCTTCCGGCCGCTGCAGGAGCTCTCCGAGCGGTTCAACGTCATGCAGCAGGCGATGGCCTCGGCCGAGCGCATCTTCTCCCTGATCGACACGCCCGAGCGCATCACCGACCGCGACGACCCGCACTCTTTCGAGGACCGCTTCCGCGGCGAGGTTCGCTTCGAGGACGTGCACTTCGCCTACGACGACGAGGACTGGGTGCTGCGCGGCGTCGACTTCACCATCGTGCCGGGCGAATCGGTGGCCTTCGTCGGGCACACCGGTGCCGGCAAGACCACCATCATCAGCCTCGTCAGCCGCTTCTACGACGTCCAGCGAGGCCGCGTGCTGATCGATGGCAAGGACGTGCGCGACTACGACCAGGTCGAATTGCGCAAGCACGTCGGCATCGTGCTGCAAGATCCGTTCCTGTTCAGCGGCACGATCCGCAGCAACATCACCCTGGGCGACACGTCCATCCCCGACGAGCAGGTGATCGAGGCAGCCACCTTCGTGAACGCGCACGCCTTCATCGAGCGTCTGCCGATGGGCTACGACACGCCTGTACGCGAGCGCGGCGCCGGCTTCTCGACGGGACAGAAGCAGTTGATCGCGTTCGCCCGGGCGCTGGTGCAGAACCCCGACATCCTGCTGGTGCTCGACGAGGCCACCGCCAACGTCGACACCGAAACCGAGGAACTCATCCAGGACGCCTTGAAGAAGCTGATGCAGGGGCGCACCAGCATCGTCATCGCGCACCGGCTCTCCACGATCCAGGACGTGGACCGCATCATGGTGATGCGCAAGGGCAAGCTGATCGAGCAGGGCAACCACTTCGAGTTGCTCCGCAACGAAGGCGGATACTACCGGACCCTGTACGAACTGCAGTTCCAGGAGCAGCGTTGAGGGCGTGCCTCGACGTCCCGGGACGGACGCTCAGCGCACGATGACGCGGTAGACGAGCGTCTCCTCCTGGTTGGGCTCGAGCTCGACGAAGAAGGTCCAGCGGATCTCGTCGTAGCTGATCGGCTCGGCCACGCGCCGCTGCTCGTCGTCGCCGATCAGCACCGGCGGCTCGGAGAACGTGCGCCCGCGGTCGGCCGAGAACTCCGTGAGCACCCGGTCCGAACTCGGCGTCGCGGAGTTGGGCACGTACTCCGTGCCCTCCGGCACCGGCAGGCGGATCTGCACGACACCGGCCGGCAGCGTCGTCTCGGACACGTTCTCGACGAAGATCCGGTACTCGACCATCTGCCCCGGTCGAGCTTCGGTCGTTTCGGTGTAGCGCTCCTCGCGGGTGCCGTCGTCACGTGTGACGTGGCTGACGACGAAGATCTCGAGGCGGTACGAGAGCGGATCGTCTTGCGCAACAGCCGCGCTGGCCAGCAGTGCGAACGCAGCGAGCGCCAGTACCAGGCGCCGGTCCAGCCAGGACCGCGCGCGTCGGGTCGGAGTCTCCATGAGCGTCAGGGTAACGCATCCGGATGGGGGCGCTCTGAGACGGCCTTCAGCGCTTCTCCATACGGCACCGCCGCAGGCCAGCCGAGCGCCGCCGCGCGCTCGAACGCCACAAGCGCGCCGCTCGGATCGGAGGCACCGCTGGCGCCCTCGAGCCGCGAGCGTCCGAGCGTGAAGGCCGCCTCCGCATGCCCTGCATCCGCCGCGGCGGCCCACCAGCGTTCCGCCGTCGCCGCGTCGGGCGCCACACCCAGACCCTGGTGGTAGAGGTTACCGAGGCGCCAGCGCGCCTCCGCATGGCCGGCATCCGCCGCCAAGCGGTACCAGGCCGCGGCCGCCCGAGCGCTCCAGGGCCGGCCCAGGCCGGCCTCGCTCATGTACCCGAGCATGAACTGGGCGTTGGCGTCGCCGTGGCTAGCGAGGTCGGTCCACACCCGCCTGGCGGCGCCGAAGTCGGCGTCGCGGAACCGGTGAAGGCCAGCATCGAACGCCGGCGCGGCGCGGCCCGCCACCCACGCCTGCGTCAACACGAACACGCCCAGCGCGACGGCCAGCGCCACCAACATCAGCGTGCGCCGCCGGGTGACGCGCGCCGCAGCGCTCACCGGCGCCTGCGGCGCGTGCTCGCCACGCCTCGGCAAGCGCGCGTCCACCGGTCGCGCGGGCCCGCGATCGGCCCCGCCGAGCCCCCGCCAGGCGGTCGGGACGTTCGCCACAGCGCCGACTTCGGCCATCTGCTCCGGATCCAGCGTGCCTCCCTCGGCGGCGCGGTCACGGATGCGTGAGCCACGACCGACCGACGGTGGCTCGTCGTCCTGTGGCGCACGCGTCGCACCGCCTTGGTCCGCGTACGCGACCCGCAACGGCACCGTCGGATCGTAGGCCGCCTCGTCGGCGGGATAGGACGCCTCATCGACGCCGTCGCGTTCCGCGTCCGGCGTCACCAGCGCGTCGGCGTCGTCGACTCCGTCACTTCGCGCATCGTCCGCATCGATGGGGTCCGTGGGGCCCGCCTCGTACGCAGCGCGCTCGTCAGCGAGATCGGCCACCCCATCTGGTTCGTCGGTGACGACCGGCAGCCGACGCGTGGCGCGCGGTCCAATCGTCCAGCCGCCGGCAGGATCGTCGTCAGCGTGCCACGTGCTCGGGTCGCCGAAGGGTGCACGCGAAGCCAGGTGTCCGCTGTCCGCCGCCTGCGCCGCGCCATCGGAGACGTTCCGTCCACCCATGTCGACGGTCCCCGCGGCGCTGCCTTGCGCCCCCCAGGCGTCGCTCCGGTGCTGATCCGACACCGTGTCGCTCCGGTCGTCGTCCGGCACGGTGTCCGATACGGCCTCAGCGGCCTCGGCGACCTCGGCCGACTCGGCCGCCTCGGCCGCGGCAAGGGCGGCGGCCGTCAACGGACGCACCGTGACCTCGCCACGGGCGGGCCAACCGAAGGGTCCCGGGGCGTCCGTATCGTCGTCCTCGTCGACATCGGGATCGAGTTGGAGGGGAGCACCCAAGGGCATGCCCAAGCCCTGCGGCACAACGGGCGGACGACGCGGAACGTACGGTGGGATCCCGTCGTCGCCCTCCTCCATCGCCAGCCCTTCCGGCTCGAACTCGGTTGACGCTCCTACCGCGTCGACGGCGTCTGGATCGAACTCACCGACGTCGAGATCGTCGTACCCGAAGTCGTCTGGTTCCGTCTCCGGCTGCTCGTCGTCCGGCTCGTCAGACTCGACGTCGTACGCACCGGGCTCGTCGACCTCGGCATCCTGCGTGGCCGCTGCACCCCAATCGTCACCCGGCATGGCTGCTGCAGCACGTTCGGCATCCTCGGGCTCGGGCTCGGGCTCAAGTTCGTCTCCGCTGAGGGTGTCGGACGCCTCACGCTCGAACGCGCCCAAAGCGGCCTCCTCCGCGACGGACTCCACAAACGTGGGCTCGTGCGACTCGGCTTCGTCGGGGCCTGGCGTGTCACCGGGCGCAGGGACCTCAGGCGTGTCGCTGGGCACAGGGTCAGCGGGCTCCGCCGCGGCCGCAGGGTATTCGGGCTCGCCGTTGACTACGGGGCCAGCGGGCTCGTCACGGGCCCTTGCGCCTGAGGTCGACGCCGGCGCAGGCGCCGCGACCGAACTCGCTCCGAGCAAGGGGAACTCGTCCTCCTCCACCGCAGGGCGAATCGCCACCGCCACGCCGGCGGCCTCGAAGGTCTGCGCGATCACCTCGGCCTTGTCGGGTCGCAACGGGCGCGTAATGGGACCGGTGCGGTCGTCGATCAACTTCCGCACCCGCTCCAACGGCATGCCGAGCCGCTCGGCCACCCGCGTCGCCACGTAGGGCACGTCATCCGCGGGCACGACCTGGGTGACTTCCACGACACACGTGCGGGGTTCGACCATCGCTGCGACAATCATAGTCGCGCCCGCAACGCCGGCATGAGGAAGTCCCTTACAGCCGCTGCCTCTGTCACTCGTTCGTTTGACACCCTCCCCACCGCCCCGTAGACTGGTGGGCGCTTGGGGCTGTGGCGCAGTTGGGAGCGCGCCTGAATCGCACTCAGGAGGTCAGGGGTTCGAATCCCCTCAGCTCCACCACGAGCAAGCACGTGCAGGGCGTGGCAGGTAGGAGCACCGCCCCCTCGGATGAGGGGGCGGTGCTCCATCAAGCGCAACGAGCACGGTAGGAGTCGATTGCCGTCGAACTCGGAGATGGAGCCTGGTGACAATGGGTGTTTGCCACGCTCACGGCTGACGTGGATCCAGCAACGTGCAACGTACAACCCTACTGATCCTCGGTGCGGGCCGTTGAGGCTGGGACCGCGAACACTGCCTCGTGTGGCGACCACCCGCATCCATCGACTGCACCACATGGCCGAGTCACTCGCAATGCGCGGAGCATAGGCTACCGGAGAAGACCTGTCGTTCCAGCGAGTCACCCTGCTAGCGCGGCACGCCCCTGGCCACCATCTTCGCTGGAGCCGGCGATCGGGTAGCAGGCACGGGACCCATCGTGTGTAGCGGACGTGCGCACGACATCGATCCGTCAACTGGAGCATGACCTTGCCCGACAATCCTAGTCCTACGGCACCAGGGCAGACCCCGTCGGCGCATCGCTTCGGCAGTCGGACGCACGTCAGGACGAAGAAACCACATCCTTCATAGTCCAAGGTACTTCGGGTTACTCGTGCTACGCTGGCGTTGCCGCGGTGATCCAAGCTGATGCTGCGATACCCGTTCGAGGGCTGCTGGCTGACCCGGAGCGACCGGGTGGACCCCGTCGGAGCGTCGCGGGTCAAGCGCCACCCTCCGACGCCGATGCGTAGTCTGGGAGGAAGTCATGGGCTCACGTCATCACGGAGGCCACACTCTCTCACTGCCAATGGTCGCGCTCTCACTGGTCATTCTCGTAGCGTGTGGT
>PXAU01000005.1 GCA_003567075.1 Trueperaceae bacterium | reverse complement strand
TCGGGGTGGCCCATGGGCAGATGGGCAGCGATGCGCTCGAGGAGGTGATGCTGGGCTTCCAGGACGGCGCCTTCGACGTGCTGCTGGCGACCACCATCGTCGAGTCGGGTCTGGACGTGGCGGGCGCGAACACGTTGGTGATCGAGCGCGCCGACCGGCTCGGCCTGGCCCAGCTCTACCAGCTGCGCGGCCGGGTAGGCCGGCGTCACACCGAGGCGTGGGCCTACCTGCTCTACCCGGGCAAGACCACCGAGGCGGCGCAGCGGCGCCTGTACGCGCTGGCCGAGCTCGACGACCTGGGGAGCGGGCACCGTCTGGCCGAGCGAGACATGGAGATCCGCGGCGTCGGCAACCTGCTCGGTCCCGAGCAGCACGGCCAGATCGCGGCCGTGTCGCTCGAGGTGTACACCGAGATGCTGGCCGAGGCGATCGCCGCGCTGAAGGGCGAACAGGCCTCCGAAGGACCGCCACCGGTGGCGCTCGATCTGGCGATCGACGCGCGTTTGTCGCCGAGCTACGTCGCCTCCGACGACGAGCGCATCGGCTACTACGGGCGGTTCGCCGAGGCCGCCAACTTGGCCGAGGTGTCCCAGCTCGCGCGCGAGCTGCGCGAGCGCTATGGCCCCTTCCCGGGCGAGGTCAAGGCCTTCGTGGAGCTCGCGAAGCTGCGCCACCTGGCCGCCGGACGCGGCGTCGCCACCATCAAGGAACACATGACCGACGTGCAGATCGCCTTCCACGGCGACGCGCTGGATTACGACGCGCGACGCATCCGCGAGCTGCGCTTCCAGGTCGAGCCCACCCGCTACCCGCCGGGCTTCTCCATCAAGAAGCGCGGCCTGGGCGAGGGGCAGGCGCTGCTCGGCGCGATCTCGGACGTCCTGTTCGCCTGCGCTTGACGGTCCAGAGGGCCTCGGCGCGTCTGTGACGAGCGATGTGACGTCCAGGGCGGAGGCGCAGCGCCGCTCGGACGCTTCAGCGCGGGTCGGCTACACAGCGCCGCACCGACGCTGGAGCGCCGCTCGAACGCTTCAGAGCCGCTCGAACACCGACGACAGGTACATGATGATGATGTCGAGCTCGTCGGCGGCGTTGGTGCCGCGGCCCGAGGCGGCGAGCACCGTCACGTCCCCGCGCTGCTGCGCCGTGAAGCTCAGCCGTGTCTCCATGCGGCCGATCAGGATCGTGAAGCCCACGGTGCTCTCGGAGTACAGCGTGACGAAGCGTTCGCCGATCGACTCGACGCTGTAGAAGTTCATGTTGGGGTTGGGCTGACGGCTCACGCCGTAAATCGCGATCTCGGCGATCACGTCCTCTGCGCTGGCGACGAACTCGACCGCCGGCCGGCCGGCGGCCGGAGCGCAGGCGGCAGCTAGCGCAAGGACGAGCATAGTGGCGACGGCGATGGCGGCTTGGGAACGCACCGTGCTGTTGGGCATGCGGGATGATACTGAGCGCCCCTAGCGTGGCGCAAGCCGCGCACACGGTCGCCGGCAGCGTTGGCAGCGCCATCATCCTGCGGCGAGGCCGTTGCGAGGTGTGGTCCGCCACGCGAGAGCGCCCGGGGACAGGCCCCGGGCGCTCGGAACAGAGCGTGACGAGCGGTCGATCAGAAGTGCCAGTTGAAGCCCAGGCGCGCGGCCGGCACGAAGGTGAACACAGGCGTGATCACGATCTTCGGGCCGAGCTCGAGGAACACGCCACCTTCGGGCAGACCGAGGTCGCTGAGGCGGTACTCGGCGCCCGCGAAGGCCTCGAGGCTGGTCACGAAGCCGCCGACACCACCGAAGACGAAGCCGAAGCCCGGGCCGCCGCCTACGTAGACGTCGAGCGGAACGACGCCGGTGTCGAGGCCGAGATCGTACAGCACGCTGGCGCCGACTTCGAGGTAGCTACCGAAGTAGGCGAAGCCGAGGTTGCCGCGGACGTCGAGGCCGGCGACCACGTTCTCGACTCCGAAGTGGAGCTGCGCGCCCGGCCAACCGCTACTGACGCCAGCCCAGTACCCGGACTGCGCGAAGGCGCCGCCGGCACCGAGGGCGGCGATCATGACGAGAGAGATGAGGAGCTTACGCATGCGGACCCTCCAGAGTGAAGTGAGAAACGCGGATGTTTCCCGCCTGCCGCGTTATATCACGTTTGGCGCGGCAGCTTGGGTGGGAATGGCCACAGGCGGTGCCTCGAAAGCAGCGAAGATGCACGTCTCAGTCGCGACTCTGACTCCGCTCCTGCCAGCGTCTGGCGGCGTCGCGTGGCAGCGGCGTGGCCCGGTTGCAGCGCGGCAGCCCGCCATGGCGCGCGGCGTGGGCCGCAAGCAGCGACGCTTCGTCGGCGGCGGGTACGCGGGAGTGGCGGTAGCGCCAGTACAGCGCGTGCTCGCGCACGCAACCGGACCTCGCCAGGTGCTGCCGTACGCGGTTGGGTACGTCGGTTGCGGACTGACCGATGTAGATGACGGTGCGTTCGGCATCCGCGAGCTCGTACACGCCCGGCATCGCGTCGCGGCCGCGTATCGGCGGGAGGCGCCCCAGCCGCCGCCAACGCGCCGCGATCGGCACCTCAGGCCTCGTAGCCGAGCTCGCGCAAGGCGTCGCGGTCGTCGCGCCAGGCCCGCCGCACCACCACCTCGAGGTCGAGGTAGACCTGCTGCTGAAGGAACAGTTCGAGCTGCTTGCGGGCGCTGCGGCCGATGGCTTTGATCATCGCGCCGCCCCGACCGAGCACGATCGGCCTGTGCCCCTGCTTCTCGACCCAGATCTCGGCGTGCAGGTAGAGCGGCTCGTCGCTGCCCTCGGGTGGGTCGCGCCACTCGTCGATCACGACCGCCACCGCGTAGGGCAGTTCCTGCCGCAGGTGGGTCATGACGCTCTCGCGCACGAGCTCGGCCGCCCACACCTCGCGCGGCTGGTCGCTGCGAACGTCGTCGGGGAAGTAGAAGGGGCTCTCGGGGAGCAGGTCCAGCAGGTCGTCGCGAAGGGCGTAGACGTCGTCGGGGTCGTTGAGCGCCGAGAGGCTGAGGACGCGCTCGGCCTGCGGTGCCAGGTCGCGGTAGAGGCCGATGGCCTCTTCCGGGTACTTGGCCGCGTCGAGCTTGTTGCCGATCAGCCACCCCCGCAGGTCGGGATCGAGCCCTCGCAGCAGGCGCGCAACGTCGCGGTCCTCGTCGTTCGGCGGGCGGCGCAGATCGACCATCCAGAGCACGGCCTCGACGTCGATCACGCTCTCGCGCACGGCCTGGTTCATGGCCCCGGAGAGGCGTGTGCCACCGCGGTGGTACCCGGGGGTGTCGACGAACACGAGCTGGCGCTGGTCGGCGGAGTAGATCCCCCGCACGCCGCGGCGTGTGGTCTGCGGTTTGCTGGTGATGGGCGCCACCTTGACGCCCAGGATGGTGTTGAGCAGCGTCGACTTGCCCACGTTCGGCTTGCCCACGATGGCGACGAAGCCGGCGCGGGGGGCCTGCCTGTCGACGTCGGCGTGCGCAGGGCTATCCGGGACGTCGTCGGCCGGGTGTTCGGATTGTTCGAGATCGTCGTGGTCTGGCTGGAGGTGATCGTCGAGCATGGCGGTCCCTTCCGCGCTGGTGGTCGCTCGCGTCGAAACTGACGCGAGGGCCCCAGACTGGAGCCCTCGCGCTGGCGTGTGGTTGCGGGGACAGGATTTGAACCTGTGACCTTCGGGTTATGAGCCCGACGAGCTACCAGACTGCTCCACCCCGCGGTGGACGCAAAGATAAGGGTACACCCGGCCCTCGCATCCTGTCAACGCGTTGTGAACGAGACGGGTTGACGTCGACGCGGCGGGGCGCCGCGCCGGCTGGCGCCGCGAGGGCCGGCACACGCCGCACGTCACTGCCCGCCCGTGACCTCGAGGTTGACGCCCGTCACGTAGCTCGACTCGTCGCTCAGCAGCATCGCCACGGTGCTCGCGACCTCCTCCAGGCTGCCGAGTCGGCGCATCGGTACGGAGTCGATCATCTGCCGCTCCACCACCTTCGGGTCGCTGTCGAAGTACTGCGAGCCGGCGGCGGCCTGGAGCTCGGTTTGGCGGGTCCACATGAAGCCGGGGCCGATCAGCGAGGGCGAGACGGCGTTGACGCGGATGCCGTGGGGGGCGAGGTCGCGAGAGGCGGTCTTGGTGATGCCGATCACCGCGAACTTCGAGGCGGCGTAGGCCAGCATGTTCGGCGGCCCGATCACGCCGGCGTAAGAGGCGGTGTTGACGACAGCGCCGCCGCCGGCGCCCTTCATGTGCCGGGTGACGGCGCTGAGCACGTTGAACACGCCCACGACGTTGACGTCCATGACCTTGCGGAAATCGGCTTCGGGGTAGTCGGTGGTTGGCACGAACAGGCCCTGGTAGCCGGCGTTGTTGAAGCAGAAGTCGATCCGGCCGAAACGCGCCGCAGCGGCGGCCACGGTGGCGGTCACCTGCTCGCCGTCGGTGACGTCGCAGCGGTAGGCTTCCGCGTCGCGCCCGGTGGCGCGTAGGTCATCGACCACCGTCGCCATCTTCGCCTCGTCGAGGTCGACGAGGGCGATGGCTGCACCGTCGGCGGCGCAGCGCAAGGCGACCGCACGGCCTATGTCGCCGGCGCCGCCGGTGACGAGGAGCGTCTTGCCGTCGAAGTCGTAGGTCGCTGTAGACATGGCTCTCACTCCTCGGAGCGCAACCCGAAGATGCTCGGCAGGTAACGCATGAAGAAGTATGACAGGATCATTGGGGGCACCATGAGCACGGCGATCGATGCACTGAGCTGGCCCCAGGGCACTTCCATGCCCATCACGGCGAAGGTCGCTGCAGCGACCGGCATCGTTACAGCTTGGCGCGAGGTGAGCACGAACGCCAGGAAGAACTCGTTCCACACGAGGATGAACACGAAGATGGCCATGCCGATCAGGCTCGGGAGGGCGATCGGCAACGCGATCTGGAGGAACACGCCGAGGCTGCCGAGCCCTTCGAGTTGCGCGGCCTCCTCGTACTCGATCGGCACGCGCTGGAAGCTGGCGATGGAGAGCCACAACATGGTGCTGATGGTGATGCCGAGATAGGTGATGATCAAGCCGGGCGTGGTGTCGAGCATGCCGAGCTGCAGCCACACGATGAAGAAAGGGATGACCGCGGCAACCGGTGGCATGAACCTCAGCGAGAGCACGAAGAAGCGTAGGTCGTTCTTCGCCTTGAAGGCGTAGCGTGCGAAGACGTAGGCAGTGGGGATGGCGAAGATCGCGCCGATGAGGAGTGAGAGCGGTACCACGATGAGGCTGTTCGCCAAGCCGCGGCTGATGGTGCCTATCTGGAGGACGCGCTCGAAGTTGGCGAGCGTCGGGGTGAAGAACAGCCTCGGGGGGTATGCGATGACGTCGACCCGCGCCTTGAAGGCGTTGAGGATGATCCACACGATGGGTGCCAGAGCGACGATCACGATGGCTGCGAGCACCACGTAGCTCAGGATGCGCGGCAGGTTGATGCGTTTCACGATTCGTGCCACCTCCTGAGTGCCCTCCAGGCGATGGTGACGAAGACGATCGAGAGGATCACCATGAAGATCGACATCGCTGCCGCGTACGAGACGCGGCCGGCGGTGCCCAAGCCTTGCCAGTAGGCGTACATGTCGAGCGTCTCGGTGGCGATCCCAGGACCCCCTGCAGTCAGCACGAAGATGAAGTCGAAGCTGCGAAGGGACTCCATCATCTTGACGAAGATGAGCGGCAGCGAGAGAGGCAGGATCAGCGGATACATGATGAGGACGTACAGCTGCAGCATGTTCGTGCCGTCGAGGCGCGCGGCCTCGATTACCTCGTTGGGGACCTCACGCAGGAGGATCATCATGAGGGCGGTCAACAAGAAGCCCCACTGCCAGACGTCGATCACGATGATCGATGGGAGCGCGAGGCGGGGGTTCTGGAGGAAGATGAAGGGCCCAAGGTTGACGAGGCTGAAGAGGTAGTTGATCACGCCGATCGAGGGGTCGTACATCAGCCGCCACATGTAGGCAGCACCCACGCGCGGCAATACCGCCGGCAGGATGAAGGCGAACAGGCAGGCGCTGCGCAACGCGTGCGAGCGCGCCGTCTCGTGCACGAAGGGGGCCAAGACGAACGCGACGAGTACCGATCCGGCCACCGTCCCGACCAGGAAGAGCCCAGAGATGCGCAGGGAGTTCAGGAAGCGCGCGTCCTGGAACATCTCGAGGTAGTTGCCGAGCCCGATGAAGGCCATCGGCTCGGTTCGGCGCAGGTCCCAGTCGTGGAGCGAGTAGTAGATGGCCGTGAACAGGGGGTAGAGCGCGAAAGCCAGCAGAACCACGACGGTTGGGATGAGGAACACGTAGAAGAACTGGCGCTTGCTCACGTCGTCACCGCCTCACCCGGGCACGAGGGTGGGGTGCGCGTGACGGGTAGCTCTGCTACCCGTCACGCGCGGCCAGTGTCAGCGACCGAGCACGCGCTCGGCGTGCGCCACGGCGTCGTCGAGGGCGGCCTGGATGTCGTACGGTTGGTTGCTGAATGCGGCGGTGAAGAGTTCCTCGAGCTTGATGCCGAGGTAGTCACCGATCTCGCCCCATTCGGGGATTTGCACGATGGTCAGCCTCTGGACCTCGAGCATGCCGCTCATGGCGTCAGCGAACGCCTCCGGGTAGGCGTCGATGAAGACGTCGCTGTCGAAGGTGGCGGTACGTGCGTTGGTCAGGCCCCAGCCTGCCGCCACCTTGCGCAGCTCGTTCTCCTGGCTGGTGAACCAACCGATGAACTCGCCGGCAGCCTCCCGCTCGGCTTCGGTACGGGCGCCCGGAGCGGAGATCGCCAGCCCGTGAACGCTGGTGTTGGAGACCGAGCCCGCGGGTCCAGCTGGCGGGGCCCCGAACCCCATCAAGCCGGGAAGGATCGAGCGCTCGGGGTCTTGCAGGGTATCCATCTTGAGGTCGGCGAACGTGACGATTCCGATGCGGCCAGCCGCGAAGGAGTCCATGACGTCCGACCACGACATGGTCGGACTGGGGCTGTGCAGGATCAGCTCGATGTAGTACTCGACGGCCTGCACGGCCTCGGGTGAGTTGAACACCGGGTTGCCGTCGTCGTCGACGTAGCGTCCGCCGAAGGCGTGCAGGTACGGACTGAAGCGCCAGACGTTCATGCCCGAGCCGCGCAGACCGCGCGTGCCGGTCCCGTAGAGGCGGGGCGGATCGTGCAAGGCCTGGACGACCTCGAGGTACTCGTCGAGGGTCGTGGGAGCCGCCAGTCCGTGCTCATCGAGCAGGTCCTGGCGGTAGAACATCACGTCGCCCTCCTTGGTGATGGGGGCGCCGTACGCGATTCCGTCTTGACTCAGCACCTCGACGAGCGCAGGCGCGAAGCCGTCGAAGTCGTACTCCTCGGGGTAGTAGTCGCGGATGGGCACGAGCCAACCGTTCGCTGCGAACTCGGCGACGTTGGCCTCGTCGATGTAGTACACGTCGAACTGACCCGCCCCAGACGAGGCATCCAGGCGAGAGCGAGAACGACGCTCGAGCTCGGCGAAGTAGGTGATGTTCACTCGGATGCCCGTCTCACGCTCGAACTCGGGGAAGAGGCGCTCCATCACCTCCCATTCGGGCCGTGGTTGGGCAAGGACCTCGACGACCTGTTGCGCGCTAGCGATACCAGCGAGCAGGGCCAAGAAAGCGATCAGAACAAGTCTTCGCATGATTGCGCCTCCGCTTCGGCGTAGCTCGGTTCGTGGCTGCGTATGCCTCACCTCGTGCAACGACTCGGCCAAACGCACCTCCCTCACCACCGCTGACCACGTGTCAGCAATGAACACGAAGTCATCACGACGCACAAACACGAACGAGATCGCGCACCGCTCGGTCAAGGACCTTCAGGGAGACGAAACAGGCGTCGCGAGTGCCTTACCGGGTCGCGATGAATTCGTATTCATGACGATAGACGAGTGAGCCGCGTGCTGTCAAGCGCTATCCGGGCAGGTGGGGATGGCATGGAGCCTGGGCCGCGGAGTACCCCGCCGACGCCGTGGTGAGACGGCTCTCGCCCTCGCCATGAAACGCGTCTGGGGTAGCATGACGTCGTGGTCAGCCTGCTCGACGTCGCCAGACGCGCCGGAGTGTCGCCAAGCACGGTGCGCCGTGCCATCCGTGAACCCCAGCTGTTGGCTCCGGAGACGCTGACGAAGGTTCTGCAGGTCGTCGACGAGCTCGGATACGAGCCGAACGAGACCGCCGGAGCGCTCCGGCGCGGTCGCAACCTGACCATCGGTTTGATCGTGGGCGACATCCTGGGGTTCTTCTTCGCCTCGTTGACGCGTGCCGTCGGGCGAGCAACGCGCGAGCACGGGTATTCGCTGCTCATCGCCGAGAACGAGTACCGTGCCGACCTGGAGCGGGCCGATCTGCGGGCGTTCAACAGCCATCGGGTCAGCGGGCTCATCCTACGTTCCGCCTACGGGCGAGGGAACTACGACTACCTCCAACGAATGCGCGAGCGCGGGACGGTCATCGTCGAGATCGACTATGTCCACCCGCACAGTCCGTTTCATCACGTGATGCTCGACAACGCCAGCGCCACCAGCGAGGGGGTGCGTTACCTCCATGCATTGGGTCACGAGCGCATCGTCGGCGTCGGGCTGCCACAGTCGGTTCGCCACGCCGACGAGCGCAGCGACGGCTTCGTGGCGGCTATCGAAGCGGTAGGTGTGCCGTTGCCGGAGGCCTCGAACCCTACGCTCGCCTGCTCGAAGGCGAACTCGCCTGAAGCGCATGGCTACGCGGTCACGATGCGGGCGATGAAGCAGGCGCGGCGTCCCACCGCCGTCTTCGCGCTCACGGGGGTATCGGCGGTCGGTGCATTGCGCGCGATACAGGACCTGCATCTCCGCATTCCGGACGATGTCTCTGTCTTGGCCTTCGACCATGACCGCTGGACGACCGTTGTCACGCCACGGCTCGACGTCCTCGAGCAGCCGATTGGGGCCATGGGTCGTGCCGCGGTCGAGATCGTCATGGACGAGATCGAGCGGCCCGGCGCAGCTGTCAAGCACCGGCGCTTCGACGCACGGCTTCTGCGCCGCGGGAGTTGTGGGCCGCCGACGGGGCAGAGCTAGGGCGGTCACCGAAGGCCGCGCGCTCGAGCTCCGCGCGCTCGAGCTCCGCGCGCTCGAGCTCCGCGCCCGCCAACCCTGCCACCCCAGCGCCTCCCTAGGCCCGCTCCAGCGTCCGCGTGGCGACCACGTCGACGCCCGTGCCGAGCGCGTCGGTCATCACCACCTCGCCCATCTCCACGGGCGCTTCCAGGCGCAGCTGATGCAGCGCACGGCAGACGTCGATGACGCGGCCCTTGGGAAGCGCCTGCGCCGTGGCGACCGGCAGCCGTGACCAGGCGGCGCCGTCGATGGCGACGGTGGTGGCGATGAAGCGCCGCGGGTCGAGGTGCTCCTGGTGCGCGAACTCGATCCCGCGCTTGCAGGAGTTGCCCCGCACCTCGACGATGTCGTCGCCGTCGGCCTCGACCTCGAGTCGGCAGCCGAGGGGACAGCCGATGCAGAGGTAGTGACTGGTCTCGGTCTCGCTCATGCCGTTGCCTCCTCCCGGGGGACCACGTGCACGGTGAGGTTACCGCCGTGGAAGTCCTGCAGGAACCGCGGCCGGACCTTCACCGTCACCATCTCGCCCGGCACCACGTAGCGCAGCGGCCGCTCGTAGACGTCGCCAAAACGCAAGGTGCAGGGTGCAATCGACGTCGTGACGCGCAGGTACACGGTGTGCTCGCGCTCGGTGGTGATGGTGTGCGGGACGCACGAGCGCACGTTGGTGCCGGGGATCAGGCGCACGTTGTCGGGGCTTGCGCGTGTGCCGACCGCGGCTGCGCCGGCGCCGGCGCCGGCGAGCTGCGACTCCTGGCTCACCCAGTCGACCAGGTCGTGGATGTGCACCGTGTTGCCGCAGGCGAACACGCCGTCGCGCGACGTCTCCATCCGGCTGGTGACGATCGGGCCGGTGGTCACCGGGTCGAGCCGCACGCCGAGCGAGCGGGCCAGCTCGTTGTCGGGGATCAGGCCGATCGACACCAGCAGCGTGTCGCAGTCGACGTCCCAGGCCTCGTCGAGCTTGGGTCGGAACTGCTCGTCGACCGGCGCCACCGTCACCTTCTCGATGCGCTCGCTCCCATGGATCCGCACGACGGTAGTGGAGAGGTGCAGCGGGATGTCGAAGTCGTGCAGGCACTGCACGACGTTGCGGGTGAGGCCGTTGGCGTGCGGCATCAGCTCGTACACGCCGACCACCTCGGCGCCCTCGAGCACCAGCCGGCGCGCCATGATCAGGCCGATGTCGCCCGAGCCGAGGATGGCGACGCGCTTGCCCGGTAAGTAGCCGGCCAGGTTGACCAGCTTCTGGGCGAAGCCCGCGGTCATGACGCCCGAGGGTCGCGAGCCGGGGATGCGGATCGCCTCGCGGGTACGCTCGCGTGCGCCCATCGCCAGCACCACCGCGCCGGCGTCGACCTCGCGCAGCCCGTGCCGGCCCGAGAGGATGCTGACGCGGCGCGAAGGATCGACGTCGAGCACGTACGAGTCGGGCAGCAGGTCGACGTCGTGCTCCAGCACCTGCTCGAGGTAACGCTGGGCGTACGAGGGGCCGGTGAGCTCCTCCTTGAAGTGGTGCAGGCCGAAGCCGTGGTGGATGCACTGCTGCAGGATGCCGCCCGCTTCGTGCTCGCGGTCGACGACGAGCACGTGCTCGGCGCCGGCTTCACGCGCGCCCACCGCGGCGGCCAGGCCGGCCGGCCCGGCGCCGACGATCACCACGTCGTAGCGGCTTCGCAGGTCCCACGGTCGAAGGTCAGGCATGCTCCACCTCCATGCGGGCTCGGGCGATCCACGACGCG
>PXAU01000066.1 GCA_003567075.1 Trueperaceae bacterium | reverse complement strand
TCAGCGCCAACGCCTTCGACGGCCGCGGCAACTACAGCCTGGGGCTGCGCGAGCAGCTGGTGTTCCCCGAGATCAGCTTCGATCAGGTGGACGCCACCCGCGGCATGGACATCACCATCGTCACGAGCGCGACGAGCGACGAGGAAGCCCGCAGCCTGCTCGAGCTGCTGGGCATGCCCTTCCGGAAGTAAGGAGACCCATGGCGACCAAAGCCCACATCGCCAAGTCGGCCAGGCCGGCGAAGTTCAGCCCCCGAGCGGTGAACCGCTGCAACCGCTGCGGCCGCGCGCGCGGGTACCTGCGCGACTTCGGTCTGTGCCGCATCTGCATGCGGGAGATGGCCCACCGCGGGCACCTCCCGGGCGTGACCAAGTCCAGCTGGTGAGCGCGTGACAAGCGAGATACCACACCACAGGGGAGATGATCAGGCCGCTTTGGCCTGAGACCATCCCCGCGGAGGACCAGATGCATTCAGACCCCATTGCCGACATGCTCACCCGCATCCGTAACGCGGTGGCGATCGCGTCGCCCACGGTGGACGTCCCGGCCAGCAAGTTCAAGCGCGCCTTGGCTCAGCTGCTGGTGCGCGAGGGCTACCTGAAGTCGGTCGGCGACGCCGTCGACGAGCGCGGCCACCCCGTCCTGCGCATCAGCCTGAAGTACGGGCCCAAGCGCACCCCGATCATCCACGAGCTCACGCGCGTGTCCAAGCCCGGACGGCGCGCCTACGCCAAGGCCAAGACCGTGCCCGTCGTCCGCGGCGGGCTCGGCATCGCGGTCGTCAGCACCCAGCAGGGGCTGATGGCCGATCGCGACGCCCGCCGCGCCAACGTCGGCGGCGAGGTCATCTGCGAGGTGTGGTGATGAGCCGCATCGGCCGTTCCCCCATCCCCCTGCCCGCGGGCGTCGAGCTCGAGATCAGCAGCGGTCACGTGCGCGTGAAGGGCCCCAAGGGCACGCTCGAGGTCGACCTGAGCCCGCGCCTCACCATCGAGGTCGAGGACGGCCAGGTGCTCGTCAAGCGCCCCGGCGACCGCCGCGACGACCGGGCCCAGCATGGCCTGGCCCGCAGCCTCGTCGCCAACGCCATCACCGGCGTGACCGAAGGCTTCGTCAAGCACCTCGAGATCCGCGGCGTCGGCTACCGCTGCGCCATGAAGGGCAGCTCGCTGGAACTCGCCGTCGGCTACTCGCACCCGGTCGTGATCGATCCGCCCGCGGGCGTCACCATCAGCAGCACCGAGCCGACCAAGATCCAGGTCTCGGGTATCGACAAGCAGCAGGTCGGCCAGGTAGCCGCCGACATCCGCGCGGTGCGCTCGCCCGATGCCTACCACGGCAAGGGCGTGCGGTACCAAGGTGAGTTCGTGAAGCTCAAGCCCGGCAAGGCCGCGGCCCGCTGAGCGGGAGGACACGCATGAAGAGCTTGAGTGCCCGCGAGCGCCGCACCTACCGGACCCGCAAGCGCATCCAACGCCCCATCGACACCGGGCGCGCGCGCCTGTCGGTGTTCCGCAGCGCCCGCTACATCTACGCCCAGATCATCGACGACATGAGCGGCCACACCCTCGCCGAGGCCAACAGCAAGACGCTGGCTAGAAGCGGCAACAAGGTCGACCACGCCAAGGCCGTCGGCCTCGCGATCGCCGAGCGCGCCAAGGCCGCCGGCGTCGTGCGCGTGGTGTTCGACCGTGGCCCGTACCGCTACCACGGCCGCGTCAAGGCGCTCGCCGACGGTGCCCGCGAAGGGGGCCTGGAGTTCTGATGGCTGACACCGACTTCGAAGACAAGGTCATCTTCATCCGCCGCACCGCCAAGACCTACAAGGGCGGCCGCCGCTTCCGCTTCGGCGCCATGGTCGTCATCGGCGACCGCAACGGTCGCGTCGGCCTCGGCCTGGGCAAGGCCAAGGAAGTGCCGGTGGCGGTGCAGAAGGGCCAGTACGTGGCGAGGCGCAACCTGATCGAGGTCCCCATCGAGGACCCCGGCACCATCCCGCACGAGGTGCACGGCGCGCACGGCACCTCCCGCGTGATGCTCAAGCCCGCCGGCGCCGGCACCGGCGTGATCGCCGGCTCGGTGCCACGCGCGATCGTCGAACTGGCCGGCTACCGCAACCTGCTCACCAAGGAGCTCGGCTCGCGCAACCAGACCAACGTCGCTTACGCCGTGATCGACGGCCTGAAGCAGCTGCGGACCTTCGAGGAGAGCGTGCGCGCGCGCGAGGCGGCGGAATGAAGATCACCCTGCGACGCTCCCTGATCGGCGTGCCCGAGCGGCAGCGCGCCACCGTGCGCGCCCTGGGGCTGCGCAAGACCGGCGACACCCGCGAGGTGCGCGACACCCCCGACGTCCGCGGGATGGTGAACCGGGTCGCGTACCTGCTGCGCATCGAAGGGCAGAGTGAAGCGTGAAACTCAACGACCTCAAACCCGCCGCCGGCAGCAAGAAGACGCGCAAGCGCGTCGGCCGCGGCATGAGCAGCGGCCGCGGCAAGACCGCCGGCCGCGGCGAGAAGGGCCAGAAGAGCCGCTCCGGCTTCAGCCAGGGCGCCGGCTGGGAGGGCGGCCGCTCGCGGCTCGTGATGCGCCTGCCCAAGCGCGGCTTCACCCGCATCGGGGTGCAGTACCAGTTGGTCAACCTGGCCAACCTCAACGTCTTCGACGAAGGCGCCGTGGTCGACCCGACCACGCTGCGCGCCATGGGGCTCATCCGTCACGTCGAGCGGCCGGTGAAGCTGCTGGCCAACGGCGAGCTCGAGGTGCGCGGTCTTCAGATCAGCGTCGACGCCTGCTCGCGCGCCGCACGTGACGCGATCACCGCGGCCGGGGGAACGGTGGAAGCGACCGTTCCGGGTGAGGAGACGGCCTGATGCTCGCCGCCTTCCGGAACGCTTTCATCATCCCGGACCTGCGCGCCAAGCTGCTGGTCATGATCGGGCTGCTGTCGGTGTACCGGCTGATGGTGTTCATCCCCACGCCGGGCATCGACATCGATCGGCTGCGCGAAGGGGCGTTCGGGCAGGGCGACGTGTTCACGCTGCTCAACTTCATCTCGGGCGGCAACTTCGAGGTCTTCTCCATCACCGCCCTCGGGGTGATCCCCTACATCACCGCCAGCATCATCATCCAGATGCTCACCTCCACCTACCCGCCGCTGGAGAAGCTGGCGCGCGAGGGGGAGGAAGGCCGCAAGAAGATCACCCAGTACACCCGCTACGGCGCCATCGGCTTGGCCGCCATCCAGTCGGTGTTCCTGGCGATGGCCCTGCTCGGGCCCTCGGGCGCGCTCAAGGTGGGCTGGAGCAACGGCCCCTTCTTCTGGTTCGTGGTGCTCATGACCCAGGTGGCGGGCGTGTCGGTGGTGATCTGGTTGGGTGAGAAGATCACCGAGCACGGCATAGGCAACGGCATCTCGCTCATCATCTACGCCGGCATCGTGGCCGCCTTCCCGGGCGCGCTGGCACAGCAGTTCGCGCTCATCGGCCGGGGCGAGGCCAACATCTTCGGCCTCATCATCTTCTTCGCGCTGCTGGTGGTGGCGATCTCGGGGATGGTGATGGTGCAGCAGGCCGAGCGCCGGATACCGGTGCAGTACGCCCGCAAGGTGGTAGGGCGCAAGGTGATGGGCGGGCAATCGACCTACATCCCCATGCGCCTCAACGCCGCCGGCGTGATCCCGATCATCTTCGCGGTCTCGATCATGATCCTGCCGCAGACGCTGATCGGCTCGTTCCCCGACATCCTGTGGCTGCAAGCGATCGGCGCCTGGTTCAACCCCGCCGTGTGGCAGGGGCTGCTGGTGTCGACCATGCTGATCATCGCCTTCACCTACTTCTACACCCAGATCAGCTTCGACCCGCGGCGCATCAGCGAGAACCTGCGCGAGTACGGCGGCTTCGTCCCCGGCGTGCGCCCCGGGCAGCCCACCACCGAACACCTGACCCGCATCACGCAGCGCATCACCCTCTGGGGCGCGCTGTTCCTGGGCGCCGTGAACGCCATGCCGCAGACGCTGGCCTGGATCACCGGCGCCGGCCAGCTCTCGTTCGTGTTCTCCGGCATCGGCCTGCTGATCATGGTGGGCGTGGCGCTCGACACCCTGCGGCAGCTCGAGTCGCAGCTGATGATGCGCCACTACGAGGGCTTCGTGTCCAAGGGCCGCATCCGCGGCCGCGGAAGGCGCATGTGATGGCCGACCACGCCACGACCTCCGCCAACACGCCCGAGATCGTGCTCTTGATGGGCCCACCCGGCGCCGGCAAGGGCACGCAGGCGACCGCCCTGGCCGAGGCGCGCGGCCTCACCCCGCTCTCGACCGGCACCATGCTGCGCGACCACGTGGCCCGCGGCACCGAGCTGGGCCAGCGCGCCAAGGCGATCATGGATGCGGGCGACCTGGTGCCCGACGACGTGATCGTCGGCATGGTGCGCGCCGAACTCGAAGCGGCCGACCCGCCGCGCTTCCTGCTCGACGGCTTCCCCCGCACGCCCGCCCAGGCCGCGGCGCTGGATGCGATGCTGGCCGAGCTCGGCACGCAGGTGACGGCCGCCATCGCGCTCGAGGCCGACGACGAGGAGCTGGTGCAGCGGCTGCTGAAGCGCGCCGAGCTCGAGGGCCGCTCGGACGACAACGAGACCACCGTGCGCAACCGCATGGAGGTCTACCGCCAGCAGACGCAGCCGCTGCTGGAGTACTACGAGGGCCGCGGCGCGCTGAAGCGCGTCGACGGCATCGGCAGCATCGAGGAGATCCAGGCGCGCATCCGCGAGGTGCTGCCTTGATATTGAAACGCAACGCCGAACTGGACGTCATGGCCGCCGCCGCGCGCATCAATCGCGAGGCGCTCGACGCGGTCGAGGCGGCCATCGGCGTCGGCGTGAGCACCGCCGAGTTGAACGCCGTGGCCGAGGATGCTATCCTCTCGCGCGGCGGCAAGCCGGCCTTCAAGGGCTACCATGGCTTCCCCGGCACGCTCTGCACGTCCGTCAACGAGGTGGTGGTGCACGGCATCCCCGATGCACGGCCGCTCGAGGACGGCGACATCGTGTCGATCGACATCGGCACCTGGTACCGCGGCTTCGCCGCGGACATGGCGCGCACGTACGCCATCGGCCGGGTGTCGGACGATGCCCGGCGCCTGATCGACGCCACCGAGCGTTCGCTGGCTGCCGGCATCGCCGCCATGCGCCCCGGCAACCGCTTGGGCGACGTCAGCGCCGCCGTCCAGGGCGTGGTCGAGGAGGCCGGCTTCTGGGTGGTGCGCGAGTTCGTCGGGCACGGCATCGGCCGCTCGTTCCACGAGGCGCCGAACGTGCCGAACTTCGGTACCGCCGGCACCGGTCCGGTCCTCCGACGCGGGCTGGTCCTGGCGATCGAGCCGATGGTCACGCTCCACCGCACGAAGGTGGAGGTGCGCGAGGACGGCTGGACGGCGCCCACGGCCGACGGCTGCCTTGCCGCGCACGTGGAACACACCGTCGCCGTGACCGATGACGGTCCCTGGGTGCTGACCGCGCCCGAAACCGACGCGCACGGGGGTGCGCAGGGCCCCTCGACCGCCCGCGTGGCGGGAGGCCGCACCGGCCGGGAGGTAGAACATGGCGCGTAGACGCTCCTTCGGCCCGCCGCGGGCCCGCCGCGACGAGGAGACCACCCAGGACACCATCCGCACCGAGGGCGTGGTGCTCGAGGCGCGCCCCAACACCACCTTCCTGGTGCAGCTGGACGCCGGCCCCGAGATCCTCGCGCACGTCGGCGGCAAGATGCGCCGGCACTACATCCGCATCCTCCCTGGCGACAGGGTGGTCATCGAGATCAGCACCTACGACCCCGAGAAGGGTCGCATCGTCTACCGGAAGTAGGAGTAGGGACATGAAGGTCCGCGCGTCCGTGAAGCCAATGTGCGACAAGTGCAAGGTCATCCGTCGCCATGGCCGGGTCTACGTCATCTGTTCGGCGAACCCGAAGCACAAGCAGAGGCAGGGATAAAGGCATGGCACGAATCTCAGGCATCGATCTCCCGCGCGACAAGCGCATCGAGCACGCCCTGCCG
Organism: Trueperaceae bacterium; assembly: GCA_003567075.1. Classification (GTDB taxonomy): domain Bacteria; phylum Deinococcota; class Deinococci; order Deinococcales; family Trueperaceae; genus CSSed10-48. The sequence continues at coordinate 5,048 of PXAU01000066.1, read as the reverse complement.
TACATCTACGGCATCGGTCTCTCGCGCTCGCGCCACATCCTGGCGGAGGCCGGCGTGGATCCCGACACCCGGGTCAAGGACCTGCAGGAGTCGGAGGTCGCCAAGTTGCGCGAGCTCATCGACACGACCTTCAAGGTGGAGGGCGACCTGCGCCGCGAGGTCCAGCTCAACATCAAGCGCCTCATGGACATCGGCTGCTACCGCGGCCTGCGGCACCGCCGCGGCCTGCCCGTGCGCGGCCAATCGACCAAGACCAACGCCCGGACCCGCAAGGGCCCGCGTCGCACCGTCGCCGGCAAGAAGAAGGCGCCGAAGAAGTGAGGGGCTGCTAACGCATGGCGAAACCCAGCAAGACCACCCGCAAGCGCGTCAAGCGCTCGCTCACCGAAGGCAAGGCCTTCATCCACGCGAGCTACAACAACACCATCGTCACGATCACCGACTTCGAAGGCAACACGGTCGCCTGGTCCAGCTCCGGCAGCATCGGCTACAAGGGCTCCAAGAAGGGCACGCCCTACGCCGCGCAGCTGGCCGCCGCGGACGCCACCCGCAAGGCCCAGAACATGGGGCTCTCGCAGCTCGACATCATCATCCGCGGCACCGGCTCGGGGCGCGAGCAGGCCATCCGCAGCATCCAGGCCACCGGCGTGAACGTGCGCACCATCATCGACGACACCCCCACGCCGCACAACGGCTGCCGGCTTCGCAAGCGCCGCCGCCAGAAGTGACGCCCCGGGCGAGAGAGTAGAGGAGACCACGCATGGGTCGTTACCGCGGACCGATCGTCAAGATCTGCAGGCGCGAAGGCGTCAACCTGGTCGAATCCCCCAAGGCGCAGAAGTACATGGAGCGCCACCCGTACCCGCCCGGCCAGCACGGCCAGCGGCGGCGACGCAAGCCCTCGGACTTCGCCGTGCGGCTGCGCGAGAAGCAGAAGCTGCGCTTCTACTACAACATGAGCGAGAAGCAGTTCGCGCGCCTGTTCGAGGAGGCCAGCCGCAAGACCGGCGCCACCGGCGCGGTGTTCCTGCAGCTGCTCGAGTCGCGCCTCGACAACGTCGTGTACCGCCTGGGCATCGCCGCCACCCGGCGCCAGGCGCGCCAGTTCGTCGCGCACGGGCACATCACCGTGAACGGGCAGCGCATCGACATCCCCTCCTACCGCGTGAACCCCGGCGACGAGATCGCCGTGCACGCGAACGCCCGCAAGATGCAGTTCATCAAGGACAACCTCGACGCGCGCAAGCGCGGCAAGCCCTTCCCCTGGCTCGAGTTCGACGCCGAGACGCTCAAAGGCCGCTTCCTGCACCGCCCGAGCCGTGAGGACATCGTCGTGCCGGTCAACGAGCTGCAGGTCATCGAGTACTACTCGCGCTGACCCCGCTCGCCTCGCGCTGATCCCCCTCTGGAGGCACTAGGTGCAGATCATCCCCGAGTTCAAGGCCAAGTCCAGCGCCAACTACGGCGAGTTCGTGGTGGAGCCGCTGCCGCGTGGCTACGGCGTCACCCTCGGCAACCCCCTGCGGCGCGTGCTGCTCTCGAGCATCCCCGGCACCGCGGTCACCAGCGTGTACATCGAGGACGTGCTGCACGAGTTCTCGACCATCCAAGGCGTGACCGAGGACGTGATGCAGATCATCCTCAACCTCAAGGACCTGGTGGTCAAGCTGCACGACGACGACCCGGTCACGCTCACGCTGCGCAAGGAGACCCCCGGCCCCGTCACCGCGGCCGACTTCGACGTGCCGCTGGGCGCCGAGGTGGTCAACCCCGAGCTGCACGTCGCCACGCTCGGCAAGGGCGGCAAGCTGGTGATGGAAGTGCGGGTGGAGCACGGCGTCGGCTACGTGCCGGCCGAGATCCACGGCACCAAGGACCGCATCAACTCGATCCCCGTCGACGCGCTGTTCACGCCCGTGCGGCGCGTGGCGTACCGGGTCGAGGACACCCGCGTCGGTCAGAAGACCGACTTGGACCGCCTGGTGTTGCGCGTCTGGACGGACGGCAGCACCGAGCCGCGCGACGCGCTCGATCAGGCGGTCGACATCATGCGCGCGCAGCTGAACGTGTTCAGCGGCGACGTCACCGAACTGGAGCCGGCCAAGGTGCCGGTCATGACCATCCCCACCAAGCCCGCGGCGGACGACGTCCCCACCGGGCCCGAGCCGGTCTTGATGAGCCTCGAGAGCCTCGAGCTCTCCTCGCGCGTGCTTCACTCCCTGCAGGAGGAGGGCATCGACTCCGTCAACGCCCTCTTGGCGCTCTCCGAGCGCGACCTGAAGAAGGTGGGCGGCGTCGGCGAGAAGAGCCTCGAGGAGATCAAGGAACGCCTCGCCGCCACCGGCCTGAAGCTGAAGGAGTAGAGCCCCATGCGTCACCTCTCGAGCGGCCGCAAGCTCAACCGCCACAGCAGCAGCCGGATCGCCCTGGCCCGGAGCCAGGCGACGGCGCTGTTCAAGCACGGCCGCATCAAGACCACCATCACGAAGGCCAAGAACCTGCAGCCCTTCGTGGAGAAGCTGATCACCACCGCGCGCCGCGGCGACCTGCACTCGCGCCGCCTCATCGCGCGCGACATCCAGGACAAAGAGGTGCAGCGCAAGCTCATGAGTGAAATCGCCCCGAGCTTCGCCACCCGCCCCGGCGGCTACACCCGCATCTACCGCCTGGGTACGCGCCGCGGTGACGCGGTGCAGGAGGCGTTCATCGAGCTGGTGAAGGACGAGGGCTGAGGGCGGGTCTTCCGGTCTTTGGGCCGGTCTGATGGCCGGTCTGAGGGCGGGCTGTTCGTCGCCCTTGGCCTGTCGACGCGTCGCCCTCGTGGGGCACGTGAAGGGTGCGCCCCCGGTCGCTGTGATGCGGTCGGGGGCGTGGTCGTGGGTGCCTGCGGCAGCGACCGCGAGGTGGTTACCGGCCGAGGATCTCGTTCAGTCCGTCGATCACGTGAGCGAGTTCTTGATCGGACGCCCGGGCGATGCGGCGTCCGATTCGTTCTGCTGCCAGCGTCCGGATCTGGCTGATCTTGATCCAGGAAGGCGTCGGTAGCCCATCCGCCTTGGACTCCAGGACGAGGGGAAAGCCCGCTCGCGGTTGTCGGCTGGTGAGTGCGACCGCGATCACGGTTCCCGATCGCTCGTTGAACACGTCGTGGCTCAGGATGAGGACCGGGCGATGGCCGGCCTGCTCCTGAGCGTGCGTGGGGCTGAGATCGGCCCAGCGGACCTCGCCCCTCAGTATTCGGGCCACGAGGCGAGCTCCGAAGCCATGCCTTCCTCGGCGAAGGCGCGCTCCTCGTCGGGATCGAGTTTCGCGACCTCCCGCGCCAGTCGGGTGCCGCCCAACCGTTCGAGTTTCTCGGCGATGGCCGCCTCGATGGCCTGGCTCCGGCTCTTGAACCGGCGTTGGGCGACGAGCGCATCGAGCTCCCCAAGGAGCTCCGAGTCGAGCGTGACCGCAACCTTGGCTTTGGCCATGCGCACCCTCCCTGATGGTATGACACCGTATCATACCCACTTCGTTCGGACGGCGTCACTTGCGTTCGACGTCTGCAACCAGGTCCATGTGAAGGCCTTCTTGGACGACGTCCCCAGCGCGCCCGGGAAGGTCACTTGCGCCGCGAGGCGATCACGGAACGCCTCGCCGCCACCGACCTGAGGCTGAAGGGGGAGCGCATGCGGCACCCGTCGAGCGGCCGCACGCTGAACCGGCGCAGCGGCAGCCGGATCGCCCTGGCGCGAGCCCAGGCGACGGCGTTGTTTTGGCACGGCCGCATCAAGACCACCATCACGAAGGCCGAGAACCTGCAGCCTTTCGTGGAGAAGCTGATCACCACCGCGCGGCGCGGTGACGCGGTGCAGGAGACGTTCATCGAGCTGGTGGAGGACGAGGGCTGAGGGCGGGTCTTTGGGGCCGGTCTGAGGGCGGGCTGTTCGTCGCCCTTGGCCTGTCGACGCGTTGCCCTCGTGGGGCACGTGAAGGGTGCGCCACCGGTCGCTGGGATGCGGTCGGGGGCGTGGTCGTGTGCTTGGCGGCGTGCGGTACGGGCGTACGGTACCGGCGAACGGAGGCGGAACCAGACGCGCACGGCTACAGCCGCTGCCGGATCTCCTCGAGGACGCTCGTGGCGTCGCGGCCGAGATCGCCGTCGGCTTCGAACTCCGCAAGACGCAGGTCAAGCTCGTGGCGCTGCTCATCCGTTACCGGAAGAGCTGCCTGGTCGGCGGCGATGCTGTTCCACAGCGCCTCAATGAGCTCGAGCTTCTCCTCGATGCTCAACGCATGCATGCGAGCGTCCACGATGCGCCTCCTTCGTCTACCCTGACGGTCCGACGCAGGCCTCAGCCTGCGATGACGATGCTCTCGTCGCCAAAACGCGCGACCACCTCGACCTCGCCGCCGAGGGCGCGGACGTAGGCCTGCAGCGTGCCGACCTGCGCGGTCTCGAGGGCGCCGCGCTCGATCTTCGACACGCGCGCTTGCGAGATGCCCATCGACGTGGCGACGTCGGTCTGGGTCAACCCACGCGCCTTCCGGGCCTCGGCCAGACGCCTGGCGCGGACCCGGTCCAGCTGCCACCGAGCGAGCGCTTCGAGGCGGCTCGGGTCGAGTTTGCCAGAGTCGATGGCATCACGTCTGATCTGATCCCACGTCCGTGCCACGGTGCCTCCAATGGTGCGTTCAGGATTGGTCGGTGGCGTCTGGTCGCTCGCGCGCCCAGGCGAGAGCGTCTTTGACGTCCTGCGGCCGGATGCCGCGCCGCTCGAGGCGTTCGCGGATCCTGTCGGCGGCGGTGTTCACGGCGGCATCGTGGTCGCCGCGCGCCATCGAGGGTGTCTCTTCGGGCGTGCTCACGTTGGGAGCACCTCCTGTGAGTAGCGTTCAACGCCGAGATCGCCGAGCCGAGCCAGCGCCTGAGCGATGTCGACGCTGAGCTGCATCCGCAAGAGGGTGTCCATCGAGACGCCGAACGCCTGTTCGATCCGCATCGCCATCTCGGGCGACAGCGCGGAGCGCTCGTTGAGCAGCGCCGACAGGGCCGCTCGCGTGAC
>PXAU01000219.1 GCA_003567075.1 Trueperaceae bacterium | reverse complement strand
GCGCCGGCGTCGCTGGCGCAGCGGCGCAGGTTCGACAGCGGGCCTTGGGCGCCGGCCACGATGTGCACGTCGACCTCGAGCCGCACGCCCGACATGCCGACCGGGTCCTTGATCCCGTCGTTCCCGTCGACGACGTACTCCTGTGGGATCACGTGGAGGATGTCCATGTTGGCCTCGAGCGGCACCGCCTGGGCGTTCTCGATGCAGCGCTCGACGTCGGCCTTGGTGATCTGCTGGCCACGCCGTATGGCGGCCATGCCGTGGCTGGTGAGGGCCTTGAGGTGGCTGCCGGCGACGCCCACCCAGGCCGAATGCACCTCGACGCCCGCCACGCGCTGCGCCGCCTGGATCGACTGGCGCACCGAGGCGATGGTGCGTTCCAAGTTGACCACCACGCCCTTGCGCAGACCGTCGGAGGGGACCGTGCCCTCACCGATGATGTCGAGGACGCCATCGCGGGCCACCTCGCCGATCACCGTGCAGATCTTCGTGGTCCCGATGTCCAGGCCGACGATGATGCGTTCGTCACTCATGGTGCGCTGCTCACTCCCCACGGGTAGACGGCCACGCGTCTCCCTCGTTGACTCTCGAAGGCCGACCATTGCACACGAAGGGCCTCCACACTCGGGGTGATGAGGACGGCTTCGGCGAGCTGGACCTCGAACCCTTCCGGCGTGTACGTTATCACCTCCACACCGTACGTCGTCAGCATCGCCAGCAGGTCGAGCGCCTCCTCCAGCCGCGGCGTGCCCCAGCCCGTGAGCAGCGGCAGCCGGGCCCGCGCCTCGGCTGGCACGCCGGGCAGGGCGGTGCCGTCCAGGGCCCAGCTGGTGACGCCGTCGCTGAGCACCGGAACGCGCTCCTGCACGACGATGGCGATGGTGTCCGGCCAGTGGCGCGTGACGCGGGTGTGCAGGATCCACGGGTCGTTCTGCAGCGCCCGCAGGCTGAAGCGTGTCACCCACAGGAAGGGGTCGCCCGGCGCGACGTCGGCCAGGCGCAGGACCTGGGTGCGCGAGTGGTGGGCGTTGCCGAGCACCTCGACCCGCTCGACCGTCGGCCACAGCCTCGTGCCCATGACGAGGGCGACGAGCACGACGGTGGCGCTGATGGTCAGGATGCGCACGTGCCTCGCCGCCTCCTCTCAGACCGCGTCGCGCTCGGTGCGCTGCCAGCCCGGTTGCGGGGCGTCGCCGCCTGGCAGGCCCCAGCGTCGCCACTCGAGCTCGAGCGGTTGGTCGACGCGCTGCTGCACCAACGCCAGCAGCGCCAGCACGTCGGCGGTGGTGGCCGCGCCCAGGTTCACCACGAAGTTGGCGTGCTCCGGGCTGATCATCGCGTCGCCCACGCGCAGGCCCTTGCAGCCGGCGGCGTCGATGAGGCGGCCGGCGCTGTCGCCGGGCGGGTTCTTGAAGGCGCAGCCGGCCGACTTCACCTTCGGTTGGCCCTTGCGGGCGGCGTCGACCTGGTCCATCAGGGCCTGCACGCGCGCCGGCGTCGAGGCCGTCAGCTGCAGCCTGACGCGCGTCACCACCGCCCCGGCCGGCAGCTCGCTGTGGCGGTAGCGTAGGCCGAGCGCGTGCGCGCTCAGCCGCTCGAGTGACCCGTCCAGCATCACCTCGACCTCGTGCAACGTGTCGGCCAGGCAGCCGAAGCGGGTGCCGGCGTTCATCACCACGGCGCCACCGAGCTGGGCCGGTACGCCTAGCAGGCCCTCGAGGCCCGAGAGCCCGAGACGCTGCGCGCGGCGTACCAGGCCGGGCACGGGTGTGGCTGCACCCAACCACAGGTCGCGTCGGCCGTCGAGCGCGTCGAGCGCGGCGTAGGCGCGGCCGAGCCTCAGTACCCGTGCCGGCACGCCCTCGTCGCTCACCAGCAGGTTGGAGCCGGCGCCCAGCACGTAGAAGGGTTCGCCGGTCGCGGCCCGCAGGCCGGTATCGTCCTCCACCGTCCACAGCTCCGCTTCGCCGCCGACCTTCAGGGTCGTGAGGCTCGCCAACCGAACCCGCCGGACGGCGCCGGCGTCGACCTGGGCGCGGCTGGCGCCGCTGACCTCGGCGCTGCTCATGGCCCCGGGTCCGCGCCTGCCACACCTGGCGCGCCGGTCGCGCCTCGCGTGCCGGCCGTATCAGCCTCGGTCGCGGCCGTATCGGGCTCGGTCGCGGCCGTCAGGCTCGCGGGCAGCGCCTCGGCGCCGACCAACGCCGCCGCTACCCGCCACACGTCGCCGGCGCCGAGCGTCACCACCAGGTCGCCCGGTGCGAGCGTCGCGCGCAGGTGGCGCACTGCGCTGGCCATGTCGTGATGGCTGACGTCGGTGCCGCCCTCGCGCAGGCGCTCGACGATGAGCGCCGCCGAGACCCCGTCGATGGCGCGCTCGCCGGAGGCGTAGACGTCCAGCACGAGCACTTCGTCGGCCAGGCTGGCGGCCTCGGCCAGGGCCGGCCAGAGGCGCGCGGTGCGCACCCAGCGGTGCGGTTGCAGCACCGCCCGCACCCGCCTGCCGCTGGCGCGGGCGGTGGCCAGGGTGGCGCGCACCTCGGTCGGGTGGTGCGCGTAATCGTCGACCACGAGGGCGCCGCCCGCCTCGCCCCAGCGCTGCCAGCGGCGCCCGACGCCGGCGAACCCAGCCAGCGCCGGCGCCAGCGCGACCGCGTCGAGGCCGGCCAGGTCGACCGCCGCCAGCGCCGCGGCGGCGTTGAGCACGTTGTGCCTCCCCGGGATGGCCAGGGCGACCTGGGCCGTGCGACCGTCCGGGGTGCGCAGTCTGAAGCGGCTGCCGCTCACGTCGAGGGTCACGTCGCTCACGAGGTAGTCGGCGTCGGGGTGGGTGCCGTAGCGCACCGCACCCGGGTGGTCGCCGAGCAGCCCTTCGAGGCCAGGCCAGTCGAGGCAGTAGAGCGCGTGCCGGGCGGCGCCGGCGAAGCGCGTGGTGGCGCGCTCGAGTTCGAGCATGCTGGCGTGGTAGTTGCGCCTTTCGTCGAACTCGCCCGCGACGTGGTCGTCCTCGAGGTTGGTGACCACCGCCACCTCGGCCCGCAGATCAGCGAAGCCCGGGTCGGACTCGTCGACCTCGGCGATCAGGTGGCGGCCGCGGCCGTAGCGAACGTTGTGGGGCAGGCCCACCAGGCTGGCGCCGATGTGCACGCTCGGGTCGACGCCGGCGGCCAAGGCCAGCGTGGCGGCCAGGCCGGTGGTGGTGCTCTTGCCGTGCGTACCGGTGATGCCGATGGCGGCGCGGCGCTCGAACAGCTCCGCCAGCAGGCCGATGCGCGGCACCACCGGCAGACCCAGGGCGTGGGCCCGCTCGATCTCGGGGTGGTCGGCTGGGACCGCCATGGTGGTGACCAGGGTGTCGACGCCGTGGTCGAGATGCCGCGGGTCGTGGCCGTGCCAGACGTGCAGGCCCAACGTGCGCAGGGCGTTGGTGGCGGGGCCGTCGACCGCGTCGCAACCGCTGACGCGGTGGCCATCGGCGTGCCACCAGCGCGCCAGGCCTTGCATGCTGACGCCGCCGATGCCCATGAAGTGGAGATGACTCATGCGGTGGCCTTTCGGGAGGCGGTGAGCAGCGGCCACACCGTCTCGAGGAGCGTGTGCGTGCCGCCCGCTGGGCTGCGGGCGGTCTGCGCCCTGGCGGCCGCAGCTCGCCGGGCGTCGTCGAGGAGCGCGGTCCATGCCGCGACGAGGGCGTCGTCGTCGCCTTGCGGCACGCAGAAGCCAGCGCCGGCGCGCGCCAGCGCCTCGGCGTTGTGCCGTTGATGGTCGTCGGCCGCCGAAGGTAGCGGCACCACCACCAGCGGCACCGCGTGGTAGGCGGCTTCCGCGAGCGTGCCGTAGCCGCCGCGCGTGATGGCGAGGTCGGCCGCGGACCACGCGAGCGTAGCATCCACGAAGGCCTCCGTTCGGTACCGTTCGCGGCCGGCCACGGCCTCCCCGACCGACGCCAACCAGCGCGGGCCGGTGGCGTGCAGGACCCACAGCCGCGCATCGAGCGCGGCCACCAGGTCGATCAGCCGCGGGACCGTGCGGTTGAGCGCCAGCGCGCCCTGCGAGCCGCCCATCACGAGCGTCACCAGCGCCTCGGGCGGGATCCCCAGGGTGCGGCGGGCGGTCTCCCGCGCCACACGTTCCTCCCGTACCGGGAAAGGCACCACGCGGACCTCGGCCCGCGGCAGCCGGGCGGCGGTCTCGGGCTGGCACACCACCACCAACCGAGCACGCCGCGCGAGCGTCCGGGTCACCAGGCCCGGCACGGCGTTCGTCTCGTGCAGCACCAGCGGTGTGCGGGTGAGCAGGGCCGCGGCGCTGCCCGGGAAGGAGGCGAAGCCGCCGAAGCCGACCACCAGTTGGGGCCGCCAACGCAGCAGCTCGCGGCGGGCGCGCCAGACGCCGGCCAGGCTGCGCAGCGGCGCGCGCGGATCGGGCCGCTGCCGGTCGAACTTGCCCGTCGGCACCCCCACGAACGGCAACCCGGCGGCCGGCACGAGGTCCGCCTCCATGCCGTTCTCGGCGCCCAGCAGCAGCACCTCCGCGCCGCGCGAGCGCGCGGCGCGGGCCAGCGCCACGGCGGGGTAGACGTGGCCGCCGCTGCCGCCGGTGGCGAGCAGCAGTCGCGGCGTGGCCGGCGGCGGCGCGCTGGCGCCGTGCGCCGCGACGGCGCCTCTCACAGGTCGGCCCCCTGGGTGCGCGCCTCGCGGAAGGCGGCGTGCATGAAGCCGGTGGCGATCGACACCGACATGAGGCTGTTGAGGCCGTAGCTCACGAAGGGGAGCGGCACGCCCGTCACGGGTATGAGGCCGGCGGCCACCAGCAGGTTCAGGGCGGCCTGGCCGCCCACGTACGCGCACGCGCCGGCCGCCAGCAGCGCCCCCGGACCGCGCGCTGCGGCGGCGATGCGCAGCCCTCGGGCCACGAGCAGCGCGAAGCCTGTCACGAGCGTGAGCATGCCGACCAGGCCGAGCGATTGGCCCACCGCCACGGCCACCATGTCGGTAGCCGCCTCGGGGACGTTGACCGGCCTGCCGGGCCCGATGCCGAGCAGCCCGGCGCGGGTCAGCGCGGCCCGGGCCCGGGCCGCTTGGAAGGAGGTGCCCTGCACGTCGACCTGGTCGCCCCACAGGTCGGAGAAGCCGGTGATGCGGTCGGCCAGGTAGCTGTACTGCGCCAAGTAGGGGCCACCCACCACGGTGGCGATGATGGCCGCGCTGAGGCTGATCGACAGCAGCCGCGTGAGGCTGGTGCCGGCCGCCAGCATGATGGCGAAGGCCAGCGCGAACAGGAACAGCGCCGTGCTCACGTCGGGTTGCATCACCACGACGCCGGCCGCCAGGCCGATGACGACCATCGGCCGCCACACCTGCCAGTTGCCCAGGTGGTTGTGGAAGAAGCCGGCGAGGTAGGCGATCACCACCACCTTCATCAGCTCGGACGGCTGGAAGGTGACCGGCCCGACCAGCAACCAGCGGCGGGCTTCGCTGCCATCGGGCGCGATGCCGACCAGCAGCACCGCCACCAGTAGCGCCAGCGTGAGCGCGTAGCCGGCTGGAGCCAGGCGCACGATGGCGCTCGGTCGCAGCCGCGCCACGCCGAGCGTCAGCAGCAGCGCCGCAGCGAAGCGCAACGCCTGCGTCACGGCCTCGCCCGGTTCGGCGGCGGCGCCCCCGAGCACCCCCAGCCCGCCCAGCAGCAGTTGCAGCGTCAGCAGCAGGGGATCCACGGCACCTCCGTTGCTTCGCTCGCACGTGCTCGCTCCTGGACCTGCCACACCAAGGTGTGGACCGCCTCGCGGTACGCCTCTGCGCGCTCGACGTAATCGCGGAACTGGTCGAAGGAGGCAGCCAGGGGCGCCAGCAGCACCTGGCCCCGACCGCCGTGGCGTTCGTGCAAGTGGTCGTACGCCTGCCGCACCGCTAGCTGCAGGGCACGCCGGCCGTCAGGCTCGGGCACCAACGAGGTGTCGGTCCATTCGCGCGCCCGCGCCACCAGCGCCGGGCCGCTCGCGCCGAGCCCGATCAGCAGGCTCACCCGCTCGCGCACGAGCGTTTCGAGGGTACCGACGTCCGCGCCCTTGTCGACGCCGCCGGCCAGCCACACGAGCGGTGCCGGCGTTGCCGCGAGCGCCGCCGCCACGGCCAGCTCGCGCGTGGCGATCGAGTCCTCGAGGAAGCGTACGTCACCCAACCGACCGACCTCGGCGTAGCGGCCGGGCAGGCCGCGGAAGGCCCGCAGGCCGTGTGCGATGGCGTCGTCGGGGAGCCCGAGCGCCTGTGCCGCGAGCGCCACCGCCAGGGCGTTGCCGTGCTGGTGGCGGCCGGGCACCTGCAGCTCGTCGGCGCGCAGGAGCGGCTGGTCGGCCAGACGCAGGGTGCCGTCGCGCAGGTGGACGCTTGCGGCGGGCGCGAGGCCGAGCTCGTCGCGCAAGGTCTGGGCAGCGGACGGCGAGCTGACGTAGGGGAGCAGGCGCGCGGGGGTGCGCGCGGCCCAGCCGCGGAGCCCGGGGTCGCCGGCGTCGAAGACGAAGGCCTGCTCGGAGCCGAGGTTCGCCAGGATGGCGTGCTTGGCGGCGTGGTAGCGGGCCACGTCGCCGTGGCGATCGAGGTGGTCGACGCCTAAGTTGAGCACGACGGCCACGTCGGGCCGCAGGCTGGGGGAGCGCTCGAGTTGGAAGGAGCTGAGCTCGACCACCCAGGTGCCGTTGGCGTCGGCGACCGCGGCCAGCGGCGGGTCGAGGTTGCCGCCCGCGACCGCGGGCACGCCCGCCGCCACGAGGGTGTCGGCGAGCCAACGGGTGACGCTGCCCTTGCCGGCGGTGCCGGTGACGCCGACGATGCGGCCGGGCACGGTGCGCGCGATCCATTCGACCTCGCCGATCACCTCGGTGCCGGCGCCGCGGAGCCGCGCCAGGTCGGGATGGTCGATCGGCACGCCGGGGGCGGCCACGCACCACGCCGCCGGCCAGGCGGCGACGTCCGTCACGCGCTCGGCGCCGAGCGCCAGTGCGGCGTCGACGTCGGGGCCGCTGGGCCGCTGCTCCACGAAGCCGACCTGGTGGCCGGCGTTGAGCGCGCGCGCCAGCACCGCGCTGCCCGAGCGGCCCAGGCCGTAGACCAGCAGACGCACCCTAGGCCCCGCCCCAGGAAGCTGCGGTGAGCGCGACCAGCGCTGCCGTGACCAGCCACAAGCGGGTCACGATCCGGGTCTCGGGCCAGCCCGAGAGCTCGAGGTGGTGGTGCAGCGGCGCCATGCGCAGCAGCCGCTTGCCGTCGGTGGCGCGGAAGTAGACGACCTGGACGATCACCGAGAGCACCTCCAGCACCGGCACGAGCGCCAGCAGCGGGAGCCACCACACCTGACCACCGAGGATGGCGAGGCCTGCCACCAACGCGCCGAGGCCTTCGGAGCCGACTCCGCCCATGAACAGCCGCGCCGGATGGGCGTTGTACCAGAGGAAGCCCAGCAGCGCGCCCAGGACGGCCGCCCCCAGGGGCGAGCCGAGGAACGCCAGCAGCACGATGGCGGCGATGCCGGCGCAGAGTCCGTCGAGGCCGTCGGTGAAGTTGAAGGCGTTGACGCTGCCGACCAGCACCAGCGTGAGGAACACGATGTCGAGCCAGGCGGGACCGAACACCTGCACCCCGGCCTGCGCCACCGCGTAGGCGGCGAAGGTCGCGCCGATCAGGCCCTGCACCACCAGTCGGTGCCGCGCCAGCACGCCGGTGGCGGTCTCGACGGCGCTGGGGCCTTCGACCACGGCGCGGCGCGCGCGCCGGAGCGAGGTGAGGTCGTCCGCCAGTCCGAGCCCGGCCGCGGCGGCGACCAGCAGCATGAGCGCGACCAGGTCGGCGTCGCGCGGCCCGAAGGCCAGGCCCAGCAGCAGCCCCACCGTCAGGAAGGCGATACCGCCCATCGTGGGCGTGCCGGCCTTGCCGAGGTGCGCGCGCGGGCCGTCTGCCCGCACGGGTTTGCCCCAGCCGGCGCGTCGCGCGAGCTGGAGGTAGGCGCCGCTGGCCAGCAACCCCAGCAGCGCGGCCAGTCCGGTGACGCCGAGCGCGTTCACGAGGCCACCGTCAGCGCGTGCTCAGCCAGGAGGGCGTCGACCAGGCGATCGAGCCTGATCGAGCGCGAGCCCTTGATCAGCAGGCTGCCGCGCCGGGGCAAGCCCGCCTTGTCGCGCAGCAGCGCCTCGACGTCGGGGTGGTGGTGGCGCTCGTGGCGGCCGGTGGTCGCCTCGAAGGCGCGGCGGCTCTCCGGGCCGACGAACCAGACGCCCGCCAGGTCAGCGGCCGCGACCAGCGCGCCCAGTTCAGCGTGCGCGTCGTGGCTGCGGCTGCCGAGCTCGCGCATGTCGCCGAGCACCGCGGCTCGCGGCGCCGGCAGCGCTGCGAGCACGTCCAAGGCCGCGCGCATCGAGACGGGGCTGGCGTTGTAGGCGTCGTCGAGGAGCGTGAGCGGACCCAGCACGTGGGCCTGCAGGCGTCGCGGTTCGAGGCGTGCGGCCGCCACGCGCTCGGCCGCCAGGCGCGGCGTCACGCCCAGGTCGAGCGCGACCTGCAGCGCCACCAGCGCCGCTTGCGCCAGCGGCGCACCCAAGCCCGGCAGTGTGAGCGACACGTGGGCTTCGCCGCCGTCAGGCCGGCGCAGTCGCGCGTGCAGCTGCCGTTGCGCAGCGTCGAAGCGTCCGCTGGGCAGGCCGTCGCCGAGGCCGATGCGCAGGCTCGAGGCGTGGAGCGCCGGGTCGAGCGAGGCCCAGGCCTGCTCGCCCACGTAGCGACCGGCTGGGGCCGCGTGTAGCACGAGGCTCTTCTCGCGCGCGACGTCGCGCAGGTCGCCCAGGCCCTCTAGGTGCGCCTCGGCGATGGCGGTGAGGACGCCGTGGCTGGGTCGCACCAGCTCGAGCAGCGTCGCCATCTCGCCGCGGCGGTCGATGCCGAGCTCGATCACCAGCGGGCGCTCGGGCGCGTCGACCAGCCAGGCGTGCACCAGCACGCAGGCCAGAGCGGCCGGGGTGTTGATGTTGCCGGGACTGGTGCGCGCCGCCGTCGCCGCGCCGAGCAAGGTCTTCGTTGTCGTCTTGCCGACGCTGCCGGTGACGCCGACGACCGGGCCGCGGCGCTGCTCGCGGGCGTGGCGACCCAGGTGAGCGAGCGCGGCCGCTGCGTCGCGCACGAGCAACGCCCGGGGATGCGGGCGGTCGCTGATCAGGAAGGCGGCACCGGCCGCCTCCGCGCGCGCGGCGTGGTCGAGCCCGTGGCCGTGGGCGCCGGCGAGCGCCACGAAGGCCTCACCAGGCCGAAGGTGGTCGGTGTGCGAGGCCAGTCCGGTCGCGGGCGGCAGGCCGCGCTCGAGCGGCAGCGCCACCACCTGGTCGCCCAGGATCGCGCACAGGCTGTCGAGGTCGAGCCGCTGCATGGTCACCGCACCTCCGCCACCATGTGGCGTATCGTACACATCATACACATCATAAGGCGTCATCCCGCGCGATGCTCGGCCGCGTCGGACAGGTCGGTGCCGCACCGCTGCAGGGCCGGCACCGGCACTGGGCGTCACTCGAGGCTGGCCTCGATGCGCGCTCCAGGTGCGATGCCCCAGCCGGCCACCACTTCGCTGGCGATGGCGCGGAACAGCGGTGCGGCCACGAGGGTCGACGAGGTGAGCGTCCGCGGCTTCTGTACGTACACCACGATGACCACCTCGGGCTTCTCGGCCGGGAACATGCCGGCGAAGGAGAGCGTGTAGTCGCCCGGAAGGTAGGCGTTGGCCTCGGCGTCGAAGATGTCGCCGGTGCCGGTCTTGCCGGCGAAGCTCACGCCGGGGATGCTGTTCTGGCGGAGGCTCGAGGCTTCTACGGTGTACTGCAACATGTGTCGCACCGTCATGGCCACCTCGGGCGAGAGCACCTGGTGGGGCGTCGGCACGGGCTCGTCCTCGACCACGCGCGGCGGCATGTAGCGGCCGTCGTTCGCGATGATGGCGTAGGCCGCTGCCATCTGCAGGGCCGTGGTGGCGATCGAGTGGCCGATCGCGATCGTGGCGTGGTCCTGCGGCACCCACGTTTCCCATGCGTTCAGTTGCCCGCGGCGCGTAAAGGTGGAGCGCAGCGGCAGTTCCTGACCGAAGCCGAAGGCTGCCAGCCAGGCGTGCAGCTCGGCGCTCTCAAGCATCTGTGCGAGGTGGATGGTGCCGCTGTTGCTGGAGTAACGCAGCACGTCGGCGACGGAGAGCTGCGGGTCGTGGTTGACCACGTCGCGGAAGGTCTTGTTCCCGACGCGCAGGTGCATGGGGGCGTCGACCACCTCGTCCGGACGGATCCGGCCGCTCTCGAGCAGGGCAGCCACCACGAAGGGCTTGACGATCGACCCGGGCTCGTAGTGCTGCAGGAACGGCCGGTTCTGCATGGCCTCCCGATCGGCGCTGCGCCAGGCGTTGGCGTCGAAGGTCGGGTACGAGGCGGCGGCGAGCACGCGGCCGCTCGCGACCTCGAGGATGACGGCGGCCCCGTTCTCGGCCTCGGTCGCGTGCACGCTCACGGCCAGGTGGGCCTCGGCCGCGGCTTGCATGGCGGGATCGATGGTCAGCCTGACCGCTTCGCCCGTCTGGAGACGGGCGTCCAAGGTGTACTCGAGCCCCTCCAGCCCGAAGCGCCCGTCCGGCTGCACGGCGCCGGTGAAGCCGAGCAGCGGTGCCGCCAGGCTGCCGTGTGGGTACTGCCGAGCTTCGGCCGGACCGTCGGCCAGCACCGTTCCGTCGGCGGCCAGCAGCGTGCCGCGGACCGGCAGTTCGACCAGCGCCTCGGGCCAGGCGGGCGCGCCCTTCTGGACCGAGGCGAAGCCGGCCAGGGCGGCGCCCAGCGGCAGCGTCAGCACCAGCGCCAGGAGCCAACCGCGATGCAGGCGCAACGAGTCGCTCGGCGCTGCGGGTGCGCGCGTGTCGTTCAACGCCATAGTGTCAAGACCTCCAGGCTCGGTGCCTCGACCACGCGCCTCGGCGGAGGAAGTGGCGAGGGCGCTACCGGGATCACGTCGAGGGCGTCTGGGGCCGGCACCATGCCGCGCTCCCGCGCCCAATGGCTGATCGCCAGCGGACCGTTGACGGCGGCCGCAGCCGAGCGGGCGGCGGCCAGCTCGATGACGGCGGCGTCCTTGTCGCGCAACAGCTGCGCCTGGTGGAGGAAGCGCTGCTGACCGTGCGCGCCGATCGCCGCCAGCAGCAGCACCAGGGCCAGGAAGAGCGCCACCAGACGGCCGGCCAGCGGCGTCATGGTGCGCTCCCGGCGGCGATCTTGCGGGCTGAGCGCAGCTTGGCGCTGCG
>PXAU01000076.1 GCA_003567075.1 Trueperaceae bacterium | reverse complement strand
TCGCGCGACCACACCACCGGGATCACCACGCCGCCAGGCAACCGCAAGCGACCCTCGCCCGAGAGCGAGAAGCCGCGCAGGGTGTAGTTCAGGCTCGGCCGGCAGCGCTTCGCGCTCTTGAACTTCCTTCGCCCTTTGCCCTTCGCGCGCTTCGCGCGGAAGTTCCTGAGTTCCTGCTGTTGTGCGACGACACTGCCCTCACGCAACCACGCGTGCTCAGCACGCCAGCGAGTCAGCTCCGTGTCACGCACCCACGCGCCCGTGCGTTGCAGGCGCTCGACCGCCTGGTTCCACACCCAACGGGTGCGGTGCCACTCGGCGATCAACGCCCGCTCAGCAGCACGCCCAGGACGGAGGCGGTACGCGTACCGCACACGCTCCCGCATGCCTTCGTTTATCAGGTAGTCGTGCGTGCCTGGGCGAGACGAAACCCCCGTGGGGGCTATCCCTCCCCGCCCCCAAGGACGGGGCTTCCCGCCCCCACACCCCGCTGGGTGACGAACCCTGACGGCTCGGCGTCACCCCCCGTTGCCTTGGTCTTCGTCTCCTCTGATCAGCCCGCGCAACCGGAACCGGATGCGCCAGTGACCGCGGCATCGCTAGCGACGAGCGTCGACACCGTGTCGCCGCAACTGAGCGCGGCGATCGATCAGGCTCCGGACCGGCTGGGTCAGCTAATGGGTGCGGTGCAGGGCATCCAGTGGTCTCGGCGCACGGATGAGCGGTTCTGCACCAACTTCGCGGAAATCTGGTGGCACGAGTCCGATCGGTTCCAGACAGTCGCACTGGTGTCCCATGAGTTTGACAGCGACGATGAAGTCAGCCTCGTCCGGGACGCCATCGACGCAGCGGCCCGCCGCTTGAACTACTACCCGGGTGGCTGGGTTCGTAACCTCCACGACCCGATCCACTTCGGCACGATCGAGGACCCTGCCACGCGTTTCGATAATCCTGGAGTCCGATACCGCTTCGTACTGTTTCAGCAACCTGCCGGAACGCCTGGCGTTTACGGCTGCGGCTTCGCGGTGCTACACCAGCGGTGACTCGTCGCTTTGGGCTGGACCGGTGCGCGCGCTCGGCCCCGGACGCATCAGCACGACGATGCTCTCACTGCCCAGGGAGTGGGCCTACCGCTCACGGCTCGACGCATCGAGAGGAAGAGTGTGGAGTGCTGTCGGGGACATTCAGACATGAAGTGTTCGAGCCGCTGCGGAGACTGGTGAACGCGCCTCAGGACTGCGCAACGAGCGAACACACCGGATACGCATGGGGCGTGTCGGCGACGGGGAGCGGCCTTCGGCATCGACGAGTTGCTGCTGGTTCAGCGCCGTGCGCAGGCCACGGTCGCTCACGGTGCTCTGCCCAACTGATGCGCCCGTGGGGCATGGAGCGCCCATCTCATCACCCGGCCACGCCAGGTTGCAGGCGCCTTCTCCATCTCGCAACTGCTGTCAGTTGATGGTCAAGGACCGCGCCCCCCGACTTGCCGGGGGGCGCTTCTTGCGTCCTGGACGTGGTGGGCGGTACTGGATTTGAACCAGTGACCCCTCGCGTGTGAAGCGAGTGCTCTCCCGCTGAGCTAACCGCCCACGTGGTCTCCAGCGCCCATGAGTGTACTCGCAGAACGGGCGGGCGTCAACGCGAGCCGGTACCTTTGGCGCCCCGACTGCGGCGCGGCCTCGTCGGTTCGGGCTGCGCCCGCACCAACGCGAGCGCCCGCACCAGCCCGGCCAGGATCGATGCCATCACCGCAGCGACGAGCATCAGCGAGACGAACTCGTCGTCGAGCGTCGCCCCCGAGGCCCATGCTGCAATGGCGGCGACGGCCACGATGATGCCGCCAACGAGGAGCGAGCGGCCGACGATACGGTTGGCGCGATGGCCGGCCTCGCGCTGGCGGTTGGTGCGGGGCATGCGACCACCGAACCACAGCTGCGGACCGACCGGGCCCCGCAAGAACGTGACGCCGAGCGCGATCATCAACGCGCCGATCGGCACGAACACGAGCAGGATCGTCATGCGCTTCCTCCCTCCGGTGGTCCTCGCCCGCGTGCGCAGCGCGGGGCCGCGCGCGACCCGTCGGCCTTCGTGGAGCACCTGTCGTCTTCTCCCCACATGCTACGCCGTCGGCGCACGCGACGCACGCTGTCGGCCCGGGGCACGTGGCGACGTCGATCAGAACGTGTTCGCCTCAGTCTTCGGCCGGGTGGACCTCAGGCAGCAGCACGAAGGCGTCGAAGACCTTCGCGGGCGGTTCGGTGTCGATACGGGGCAGGTAGTTGACCACCACCCGCTCGTTGGCGAAGAGCTCGTCGTCGAGCGCAAGGAAGGCGGAGGCGTCGCCGGCGATCGCATGCATCAGGCGGAACAGCTCATTGGGCGGCGAGTCGACGGCGACGTCGAACGTCTGCACCGCGTCGCCCACATGCCGCTCGCCGCTGGCGGGGACGACAACCAGCACGAAGGTCTCGCCCTGGGCGTGCGGGCTCGAGCTGGTGAGATACTCGCCCAG
>PXAU01000120.1 GCA_003567075.1 Trueperaceae bacterium | reverse complement strand
CATGCCACGAGGCATTCTTGAATTGAAATCAAAAAAAGTACTCACATGCATTGCATGCCTATAAAATAAGGCTGATAACGATGTTCGCTAAAATTAAACCGGACACTAGTGGTATACTATATTTCACTACTGTCCCAACGTTACTCGAACAACATCAACTGATTATGACTATCGGGTGTTATGGTCTCGTAATCCCATGCCTGAAACGCCTGTAAAACGGGGGTTTTCTCGAACAGAGACACGCTCAGAATCTGTAGAATTGTGTAGAGTGGCATCTCGATGCGGAGGCGCTTCTTGAGGATGGCTACAAGCAGATACGTTGAGATCGCGATCCATATCTGCGTCTTGACCGCATTGGGCGTGGTGCCGAGGAACGCCTTGATGCGCAAATGCTGTTTGATCCATTTGAAGAACAGTTCGATCATCCATCGGGCTTTGTACAGTTTGGTAATAGTCATGGCCGGAAGCGTGAAGTCGTTGGTCAGAAATACGAGCAACGAACTCGGATCTTCCGGGTCGCGGAACTTGATCCGCCGTAGAGGATCTGGATATGCCTTGGCCGGATAGAATGTTGTAAGGATCACGGTCTGGTCGCAGATTAACCCGGTGCTTCTGTCGACCGGGCGCGAGTATCGACGCTTGAACTTGAAGTTGTGTTTGGATCTGGTCACGAAAAACGCTTGGCAGGTGTGAATTTCGTGGAGCCGTCCGAAATCGAGATAGCCGCGATCCATCAGATAATATGCGCCGGGCGTAGGAATGAGATAGTCGAGGACATTGACATCGTGCATTTTCCCGTCGGAAATCATAATGAACTCGGGAATGCTGCCCCGAAGATTCAGCAAGGTGTGCATCTTGACCGCGCCCTTGTGCCTTCGGAATCGCGCCCAGGGAAACATCGAAAGACACAGGTCGATGGTCGTAGAATCCAAGGCGTAAACCGACGCATCCAGGTCGACGGAAAGTTCTTCGCCCGCATAAAGATTGCGGGCTTCGATGATCAGGTATTGAGCGAACTCGGCATAGATACGCCAGTCGCGTTGCTCGTTGGCGTTGGAAAGGTTGTTGCGCGAAACTGTGCTGCGGATGCCCATGTGATAAAGCTTCGGTTGCATGGCCCGAAGGCATGCCTCGATGTCGCGCAAGCTCTCCCGGTAGGTCAGTTGCGCGAAGGACATCACACGGAAGTGAGAAGAACACTTGAACTCCTTGACCTTGTGGTTGCCGCCGTATCGAACCACGCATTGATCGAAATGGTGCCACGGCAAATGCTGCATGAGCTGCGAGAATATCGTTGGACCTGTGTACATCCGGACCTCCTTGCTGTTTAGGTAGGTCGGATACTATAGGCGGGTTCAAGTCGCCAACAGTCATTTTATGATCTAAACATTTCATGATAAGAATGTTGCTGCGATTTGACGATCAAACGTTGGGACAGTAGTGATATTGATCTGGAGAACATTCGTATTAGACTGCCTGATTTCGTGAATACGTCAAATCGTGCCATTTCAACCCTTGAACCGTGGTCTCAGGGCAGGATATGATCGTCTCTCGGACTATGTACCGCGAAGAACGAACGGTTTTCAAGTTTAAAATGAGCCTGATTCGCTACGGAATCGAACCCTTCTTTTTACGTCAAGCCTGGGAACGCCAAGCCCCAGCTTGGCCATCTTTTGTTATCGTGCGAATGGAAAAAATGAAGAGATGTTCGGACTGGCCCTTTTCCGTCCCGCAAACAGAATCCGTCGCCTCCGCCAACAACAATGTCAATTCTCCAGGATGACCCCAATGGCGCCAAATATTGCAAATTTAGACGTGACCCCAATTCCCCTTTGCAGTTTGGGCTCGACGTGACTGGAATCAAGAAACTGCGCGGGGATCTGTATGTATGCCAGCAATATGCCATACGCGAGCATGATGTCGATCCTGAAGAACCCCGCAATGACGACTATCAAGATACAGAGAGCCGGCAGCCCGAACAGTAGAGCTGCTACCCAAAGCGTTGCCCAGCCTATTTCTTTGGATATTTGCTTGGTTTGCAATGTCATCTATTTCCTTTGGGCTAACGCTTGGAATCAACCGCAGACTGACCCGCGTCCGCGCGGGTCAGTTTGTAGGTTGGATTCCGTTGTTGGCGGCTCTAGTCAGATGTTCTTCGATCACTTTCCAAGGCTCGACGTAGAAGGTCCGAGCTATGTGTCCCATGTCGCCGTCGAGGCGTGAGACCGCGTCCTGATAGCAAATGCGCTCAGCATCGTAGTAGGAGCGCAGGAGGTCGTCAGAAGGTTTGCCGAGATACGTGGGCAGATTGTGCAGGTGGTCGGCTTCGACGAACGCGTAGGCAGGATTGTGCTCCGCATTGTTCCTGATGGCCACCAGACCGAAGTGCAAGATGGCAGTTACGGCCTGTTTGAGTTGTTCAGGTTCCGCCATATAAATCTGCTCCGCCAACGCTCGGCATGAACCGCGTTGTGAAGGCCGTCCGCGGCCTTCACGACGTCGCGTTCGATGCTGTTGTT
>PXAU01000412.1 GCA_003567075.1 Trueperaceae bacterium | reverse complement strand
GCGCCGTGCGGCAGGGCCGCGCGCGGGCCCGTGTGCACAGTGCCGACGACCCGCGTGGGCGTGCCCTCGAAGGCCTCGCCGAGCGCCACCCGGAGGTCGTCCTCGGTGGCCGAGAGCGCGGCCTGCAGGATGTCGCGCTCGCTCCCGCCGCGGGCAGCGATCGGACCCGCCTGCGCCAGCACGTGCTCCAGGCAACGGTCGGCGAAGGCTGCGGCGGTCCGGACCAGGGCGATCTCGGCCGGGCTCTTGCGCCAGCGCAAGCGTTCGACCGTGTCATAGGGCGTGAGCTGCCGACCCGTCGCGGCCAGCTCGTTCGCGATGCGCAGATCGAGCGCGTCGACACCCAAGCGGGGTGCGCCGCCGTGCTCGGCCATCCACAGGACCGGATGCAGGCGCCCGGGGTACTCCTCGTACGTCTCCACCTGCGCGACCCAGCTGCTCGCCGCGTGCTCGCGTTCGAGCTCCGGCAGGTACAGCACCGGCTCGCCACGCACCGGGACGAAGCAGCCGATCGGGCGCTCGCTGGGGGTGTGGAAGAAGCCGCTGAGGTAGACGACGTCGTACGGGTCGAGGCACAGCAGGCCATCGAGACCATCGCTCGACAGGCGCGCCTGAACGCGTTCGACGCGCGCGCGGTACTCGGGCTCGGCGATCGGGTGGGGGCGGTCGGGAAGGCTGGGCACGGTCGCCTCCTGGTGCGGCGGGTGGGGTAGACGCACGCGGCGCTCATAGTGTTACATTGTCGACAGTCGATTGTCCCCCCCCACAGGCAGCCCACGGCACCGCGTCCACGCCCCCGTCACCCGGCAGGAGCCATGACGACCGAACACAAGGTACAACCGCAACGCGCAAGCGCTCTTGGCGAGATCGCCAACGTGCCGCTGGGCGAGCGCATCGCCGACCAGCTCCGTGAGATGATCCTCGACGGTGAACTCGAGCCGGGGGCCCCGCTGGTCGAGGGGTCGTTGGCCGCCGAGCTCGGCGTGAGCCGCGCACCCGTGCGGGAAGCCCTGCGCATCCTGGGCCTCGACGGCCTGGTCGAGACCGTGCCGTATCGCGGTACCACGGTCCGCGAGCTGCTGCGGCGCGACGTCGTGGAGCTCCACCACATCCGCACCCTGCACGAGGGCTTCGCCATCCGCCGCATCGTCGCCGCTGGACGCTACGGTGACGTGGACGCGCTCTACGCCTGCTGCGATCGCATGGCGGCCAGCGGCGGCGACGTGACGAAGCTCAATCGCCTCGACGAGCGGTTCCACACCACCCTCGTCGAGCTCGCCGACCACGCCATGCTGACGAGCTTCTGGCGCACCATCGCGATGCAGGTGCGGCGGGTGATGGCTCTGAGCAACCGGCGCATCGCCGACCCGCGCGTGATCGCCGCCAACCACCGCGCCATCGTCGACGCCATCGCCGCTGGCGACGCCGATCGTGCCGTGGCCCTGCTGGAAGCGCACGTCGGCGACGTCATCGCCGTGGTGCTGCACGAGTGGGCGGCAGAGGAGGCGAGCTGATGGCGACGGTGCTGCTCACCGGGGCCGGTGGTTTCGTCGTTGGCCACCTGGCCGCCGCGCTGGCAGCGCGCGACGAGCGGCTGGTGTTGCTGGACGAGCGCTTCGACGCCGGCGCCGTCACGCGCTGGCGCGGTCGTAACGCCCGTCTCGTCCAGTGTCCAGCCAGTGCGCTCGCCGCCCACGTCGACGAGCCCGTCGACGCCGTGGTTCATGGCGCGGCCTTGAGCGCCAGCCCAGCCGAGCTCGGCTGGACGCCCGAGGTCTACCTCGAGCACGAGCTCGGCCAGGCCTCGGCCGTGTGGCGCTGGGCCGCCGAACACAGCGTGCGGCGCTGCGTCTTCCTGAGTTCCGCCGGCGTCTTCGCCGGCCACGAGGCGCCGCTGCTGGACGAAGGCGTCGAGCCGCAACCCGACAGCCACTACGGCCTGGCGAAGCGCCTGATCGAGCGAACCGTCGAAGGCCTGCGGCGGCTCGACGGCCGCGACGTCTGCAGCGTGCGTTTCGGGGACGTGTACGGTGCCGGCGAGCGCGCCCGCCCTAGCCGACCTCGGCTCAGCCTGCTCCGGCGGATGCTCGACGCCGCCGCGAGCGAGGGTGTGGTGCCGGCCCGCATCCCCTCGCGCACGCGCGCCTGGAGCTACGCTCCCGACCTGGGGGTGGCGCTGCAGCGGCTGCTCGCAGCGCCGCGGCTCATGCACGGTCTCTACCACGTGTCGACGTCCGAGCAGCACGACGAGCGCAGCCTGGCCCAGGCCGTGGCGGCGCGCCAGCCGGGCGTGCGCGTGATCGAGGTGCCGGCCGGTCCCGGGCCTGCGTACGGCCGTGCGGTGCCCGCCGCCGGGCTGACCGATGGGCAGGATTCGCCTGCGACCGACACGTCGCGGGCCGGCCGCTTCGTCGCCGAGCGCTTCGCGCAGGCCTTCCCCGACCACACCTGGACCCCGCTCGCGGCGGCGCTGCCGGCGCTGCTCGACGCGTCAACGCGGGCGTCAACGCAGGCATCGG
>PXAU01000018.1 GCA_003567075.1 Trueperaceae bacterium | reverse complement strand
TGGCGAGCCTGGTGCGGGTCCTACGCGGCCAGATGCTGGAGTTCTTGCGATCGGACTTCGTCAGGACGGCCGCCGCCAAGGGGGTGCCACCCCGAGGGGTGGTCTACAAGCACGCGCTCCGAAACGCCCTGAACCCGCTGATCTCGGGTATCGGCACGCTGCTGCCGTCGCTCGTCGGCGGCGCCGGTCTGGTCGAGTTCGTGATCCGCTGGCCCGGCATCACCCCGGCCTTCGTCGCTGCCGTGAAGGCGCAGGACCTCTACATCGTCATGGGCCTGTTGACGGTGTCGGCGGTGCTGCTGATGATCGGCAACTTCCTCTCCGACGTGCTCCTCGGCCTCGTCGACCCACGGATCCGGTACACCTGATGGCGGCGTTGCAGCCACCCAACCAACCCAGCGGGAGCGGTGACGACACGGCCACGGCCGCGCCCACGACGCCGACCGCGCCGTCGACGCTCGGCACCAGTCAGGCCTCGATCGTCCGGAGCCAGTTCCGGAAGCACCGCCTGGCGATGTTCAGCCTGTTCCTGCTCGGCTTCTTCTACACCGCAGCACTGTTCGCAGACTTCATCGCCCCCTACGGCGAGGGCCAGTCCTTCCGGCGTGGCGAGATGAACCGCAGCTACGCCCCTCCCACGACCATTTACTGGACCGACCCCGAAACCGGCGGGCTCACGCGGCCCTACGTCTACCCTGTCTCGCCGCAGCGCGACCCCCAGACCCTGCGCATGACGTTCGTGGAGGACCGCAGCAGGCCTAAGCCGATCCGTTTCTTCGTCCAGGGTACGCCGTACGTGCCACCGCCGGTCTCGCTCATCCCGGTCGGTATCCGCAACCAGATGGGTTGGAACTGGACCGTGTCGACGCGGCTCTTCGGCGTCGAGCAGCCTGCCACCATCTACTTGTGGGGGGCCGACCAGTTTGGCCGCGACGTGTTCGGGCGCATCCTCTACGGTGCCCGCATCAGTCTCACCATCGGCATCCTCGCCTCGCTCATCGCATTGATCCTGGGCCTCCTGCTCGGGGGGATCGCCGGCTACCTGGGCGGCGTCGTCGACGACGTGGTGATGCGCTTGGTCGAGGTGTTCGCTACGATCCCGAGCCTGTTCCTGCTGCTCGCACTGCGGGCGCTGTTCCCGATCGAGATCAACCCAACGGCGATCTTCGTCGTGTTGGTGACGATCCTCGGCTTCATCAGTTGGGGCTCCATCGCCCGCGTCGTGCGCGGGCTGGCGCTCTCGCTTCGCGAGGAGGAGTACGTCCAGGCGGCTCGGGCGCTCGGCGCGCGGCAGGCACGGGTGCTGCTCCGTCATGTGCTGCCTGGTACTGCTGCCTACGCCATCGTGGCGTTCAGCCTGCTGATCCCAAGCTTCATCCTGACCGAGGCCGGCTTGAGCTTCCTCGGGCTCGGCATCAGCGAGCCGGCCTCGAGTTGGGGGTTGATGCTGGCGGTCGCCCAGGAGGGCGGGATCCAGACCTTCACCCAGCGCCCGTGGATGCTGCTTCCGGGCCTGTTCATCTTCATCGCCGTGTTGGCCTTCAACTTCCTTGGCGACGGCCTGCGCGATGCGCTCGATCCCAAGCTGAGGAAGTAGGGAGGCGACACGGTGTCCGAAGCGAGCGGTATCAACCCGGTGGGTATCTACCGGCCGGCGAGCTACGACCACGCCATGTGGGCAGGCGACACGCTCTACGTCGCAGGCCAAGTGGCGCGGGACGTCGAGGGCACGCTCGTCGCGCCCGGTGACGCTGCGGGGCAGGCCGAACAGGTCTACGCCAACCTCGGCGCCGTGCTCGATGCGGCTGGCGTGCGCCGCGACCAGGTGGTGAAGGTCGTGACGTACCTGATCGAGGGTGCCGATCCAGCGGCGATTGGAGCCGTGCGACAGCGCTTCTTCGGAGCGCATCGACCGCCCCATACGGGACTCGTGGTCGCGGCGTTGGGTGGCCCCGACGTGTGCGTCGAAGTGGAGGTCGTCGCGTACGCACCGCGTGTCACTCCGTGATGTTGTCGACCGTCGACTGTGTACAACGGCCTGCGTCGCGCCGTGCGCACGCCGTCGCTCCAGCCCTAGAATGCGGCGATTGCACGTCTCCGACGACAGTCGGCACCCCGACCCCGAGCGGGCAGCGGACGTCGGCAACGTCAACGCAGCACAGACTCGAAGGCCACGCTCGGGTAGGCACGGCCTAGGCCGTGCACAACGTTTCAGGCGAGAGAGAGGTTCACTGGATGAACGGCATCAAGGTCACGCAGGTCAAGCACATGGCGTTCGCGGTACGCGACGTCGACGCCACGCTCGCCACGTACAAGCGCCTCCTCGGCGTCCCGGAGGAGGTCGAAGTCTCCGAGTTCCCGAAGTCGCGCAACCGCGTGGCGGTCTTCGACCTCGGCGGCGTCGAGTACCAGCTCTCGCAGTCGATGGACCCCGACGGCCGCTTCGCCAAGTGGATCGACGAGCGCGGCGGCGAGGGCCTGCACCACATCTGCTACGCGGTCGAGGACATCGACGCCGCGCTGG
>PXAU01000238.1 GCA_003567075.1 Trueperaceae bacterium | reverse complement strand
AGGTATTTTTCGGGTTTTTCGTGATTTTCTGACCTTGGAAAACTATCTGATTTCGCAGGTGAGATCAGATGGGTTTTTCGTTTTTTTGGAAGCTTAGCCTGCATTATTCATAAATCCGATTTTTTCTCGCCAATCCGGGAATCAGGGCACAAGAATAACCCGAAGAATCGACATTGGCATCTGAAAAGTACGAAATTACCGGTTTCATTGGTTGATTTTTGAAGCAGGGGTCTCTCACAATGGATTTTGTGCTGTTTATACCCGAATTTTCACACACCTTCGCTGTTACCGAAGGCCGGCTCGTTGTTTTCCTGAACCAATTTCTGCAATGCGGACCAACACGTGCGACGCTTATGAGCGCAAGTGACCGAACAGATGCAGGGCTTTGCCAAATTCATACTGATATGGGTAGCTGTGGGGCAGCTCAATGCTGATTTTGGTTTTCAACTCGCGCACCCAGCCGGCCACCTTGAGTAACTTGATTCGAATGGTTGCAAAAGTAGCCTTGGACAGCCGGCTGCCCCGCAGTACCTGGGTCCGCAGGGTATGCATGAGCACATAGGACGCCGAATGCAGCAACAATCGGAACTGGTTGGCCCGGAACCGCGAACACGACGCCAGGTCCGAGCGCAGGCAGCATTTGTGGTCCTTGATGTACAGTTCCATTTTCCCGCGACTGCAGTACCCTCTCTCATAGATGCGCCGCGCACGATATGCCTGCGAATCGGTGACCACATAGCGGATATTGGTTCCCAGATGGCTGACTTCCACCTTGACAATCACCCGCTGGGCCCGGCTCCAGCTTCCGGCCTGATAGGACAATTCCCCGTAGCGCTTGACGGGTTTGCCGGTCTGTTCAAATTCGCTTTGTGCACCTTCAATAATATTACCGGCCAGCTTATTCAGGCGTTTATTGCCGCTCAGGCCGGTGATAAAATTGACCTTCGGCTGATCATGACACCAGTCCATCAGCCCAGGCGAGCAAAAATGCGCATCGCCGCGAACGATGATGCGCGTGTTTGGCCAGACCTGCCGAATCCGCGTGATTACCCGACGCAACAAGGCAAACATCTCAGCGGCCTTCGAGCGGCGGCCAGGCCGCAGCACGGTGCTAATCAGCCGTCCGGAACGCCCCTCATAGATGTGCAACGGCATATAGCAGTAGGTGTGGTAATGTGTATTAAACATGCAGAGTTGCTGATCGCCATAAGTGGGGGTGTTGGTATCATCGGCATCGAGAATGATTACCGGCGGGTCGGTATCATAGCTGGTCAGGAACATATCGACCAGCGCCTGAGTCATGCGATAAATATCGGTAGCCGAACCCGAGTTTTCCAGCCGGCTCATGGTCGGCTGGGAGGCCAGGTCCGCATCCTCATAAGGCAGACGGCCATTGCACATCTTCAGGATGGCGTCGCCACGCAAAACATCACAATCATTGGCATCGGCATAGCCGCAGCAAATTTGAAAAATCCGCTGTCCCAGTAATTCTTTTAATGTATGCTGGCAATATCTTTGATCACGCTCGTCTCGAATGGAACCGACAAGTTTATCTATGAGCCCGATCTGCTTATCGACCTCACTAAGCAGAAGCGCCCCGGCGTCCGAAGACAGGTCGTGACCGGTGAAACGCAGATCAACAGATTTTTTACCGACCGGAGAAAGTTCAAAGATCTGAGATTGACCGGTTTGTTGCTTATGGGTTTTTTTTGTAGTTTGCATGTCAAGGGAATGTTTGTTTTTATGTATCTAACACATTGGAATATAAGGATTTATATTCTAAACATAAACAAACTTTCCCTTTTTTTATGAATTATTCAGTCCTCCTAAAAGCAAGCTTTTTTCTATCAGTAATAATTCATTACTTACCAGCCACAGCGCAGCTAAGGCCACTTTTACCACTGGTGCACCGATGCCCTTATTCAGTCTGGCTCTGGTAGTCGATGGTTCGATAATTGATCGTTGGAGATCCTAAGGTAGACCATCTTACGTTTACGTGTTAAGACCACCAGGCGCTGTTTTTTAAAAAAATAATTAAACAGAGTAAAAGCCAATGACCAAATCGACAAAGAAAAAAAACAAAACCAAACAGATTCATGAATTTGCTATGGTCCATCCCAATGCGGCAGGCATTGATGTATCCAGCAAGGATTATGTGGTTGCCGTGCCGCCCGACAGAGATAACACTTCGGTCAGAACCTTTGGTGCGTATACCTGCGATCTGAATCTTATAGCTGAGTGGCTGATACGCTGCAACATTGATACGGTTGCTATGGAAAGCACCGGTATTTATTGGAAACAATTATTTGTTGTGCTTCAGGAGTACGGGCTGGAGGTGTATTTGGTCAATTCCCGTCATGTAAAAAATGTAACGGGCAAGAAAACCGATGAAGAAGATGCCCATTGGATCATGCGCCTGCACACATGCGGGTTATTGAGCAATAGCTTTCAACCCGAAGAGCAGGTGCGTACTCTGCGAGAGTTGCTTAGACATCGCAAGAGTTTAGGTAAAACCAAGTCCGTT
>PXAU01000300.1 GCA_003567075.1 Trueperaceae bacterium | reverse complement strand
TCAGGCACGCTCTCGCCACTCACGCGCGAGGCCATCGCGATGGCGTGGGTGCGCAGCAGCCACGCCGAGCCCGGCACCGGACTGACGGTGCTGATCCGTGGACAGGCGGTCGCTGCGACCGTCGTCCTGCCTCCTTTCCACGGCGCTTGAGGCGGGTACGCTCGAGCCGAAGGAGAAGCAGCCATGCACACGCCAGACACGCTTCTCTACGCACGTTCCCACGAGTGGGCCAGCGCCCCGGAGGACGGGGTGGTCACGGTCGGTATCAGCGACTTCGCCCAGGAGCAGTTGGGTGACGTCGTCTTCGTCGAACTGCCCGAGGTCGGGCGTCAGGTCGGCGCGGGCGAGGCGCTCGCCGTGGTCGAGTCCGTCAAGACGGCCTCCGACATCTACGCGCCGCTGGCGGGTGAAGTGGTCGCCGTCAACGAGGGGCTCGAGGACGCTCCCGAGGCCATCAACGGCGCCCCGTACGAGGATGGTTGGTTGTTCAAGCTGCGCGTCGACGACCCCGAAGCGTGGTCGTCGCTGCTGGACGCGGCCGGCTACGAGGCCGTCGCCGAGGCGGAGTAACGATGCCGTACGTCCCGCACAGCGCCGACGACGTCCGTCGCGCGCTCGACGCGATCGGGCTGAAGCACGAGGACGCGCTCTTCGACGACCTGCCCGCCGCGCTGCGCGATCCCCCCATCGACCTGCCCGAGCCGCTCGACGAGGTCGCCCTGCTGCGGCGCGTGCGCGAACTGGCCGGCCTCGATCAGCGCGACACGCCGAGCTTCCTCGGGGCTGGCGCGCGGCAGCACTTCATCCCCGCCGTGACGCCACGGCTGGCGTTCCAGAGCGAGTTCGTGACCGCCTACACGCCGTACCAACCCGAGGTGTCGCAGGGCGTCCTGCAGGCCACCTTCGAGTACCAGACGATGATGGCCGAGCTCACCGGCCTGCCGATCTCCAACGCGTCGCTCTACGACGGCGCCTCGTCGGTGGCGGAGGCGGCGCTGTTGGCGGTGCGGCAGACGCGGCGCGAGAAGGTGCTGGTGTCACGCGGCGTGCACCCAGAGACGATCGAGGTGCTGCAGACGTACCTGTGGCCCCTGGGTCTCGAGCTCGAGGTGCTCCCGCTCGAATCGCTCGCCACGCCCGTTCCGGTCGTCGCCGACGACGTGGCTTGCGTCATCGTGCAGCACCCGAACTTCGTCGGCACGCTCGAACCGATGCCGGCCATCGCCCAGGCGGCGCATGCGGCCGGCGCGCTGCTGGTCGCGGCCGTCGACCCGTTGTCGCTGGCGGTGGTCGCCAGTCCGGCTGAGTATGGCGCCGACATCGCCGTCGGGGACGGGCAACCGCTGGGCAACCCGGTGGGCTTCGGCGGCCCCAGCTTCGGTTTCATGGTCGTGACCGAACCGCTGCTGCGGCAGCTGCCGGGACGCCTGGTGGGTCAGACCAGCGACGTCGACGGGAGGCGCGGCTTCGTGCTGACGCTGCAGGCCCGGGAACAGCACATCCGGCGCAGCAAGGCCAAGTCGAACATCTGCTCCAACCATCAGCTCACGGCGCTCATGGCGACCGTCAACCTGGCGGCGCTGGGGCCGCACGGCCTGCGTGAGATGGCCGAAGGCAGCGTGCGGCGTGCCCACCAGCTCGCCCATGCCCTGCGTGTCGCCGGAGGGCACGTGCTGAGCGGCGACCGCTTCTTCAACGAGTTCGTGCTCCGTATCGACCGCGACCCGGTGGTGCTGCGGCACCAGCTGGCCGAACGCGGCCTCCGCGCCGGCGTGCCGCTGCCCGAAGGCTTCGGCCTCGGCAACGCCGTCGTGGTGAGCGCCACCGAGTTGACCACCCGCGAGGACATCGGCGCTCTGGTGCAAGCGCTCACGAGCCTCGGCGTCATCAAGGGCGCTGTGCGCCCGGAGGTGAGCGCATGAGCACCACGGCAGCGCCCCAGCGCGTCGACGTGGCCGACAGCTTCCGCGACACCAGCTTCCCGCTGATCTTCGAGCGCTCGGCACCCGGCCGTCGCGCCGCCCGCCCGCCGCTGGTGGAAGGCCCATCCATGGCCGAACTGCTCGGTAGCGAGCACCTACGCCGCGAACCGCCGCGCCTGCCAGAAGTGGCCGAGTTGGACCTGGTGCGGCACTACACGCAGCTGGCGCATCGGCAGTTCTCGATCGACGGCAACGTCTACCCGCTCGGCTCGTGCACGATGAAGTACAACCCCAAGCTGCACGAGGCGGTGGCGGCCTTCTTCGAGGACGTGCACCCGTACCAGGACGAGGCCAGCGCGCAGGGCATCCTGACCATCCTGGCCGACCTGCAGGACGACCTCGCGACCATCACTGGCATGGACGCGGTGAGCCTCCAGCCAGCCGCCGGGGCTCATGGCGAGCTGGCCGGCATCCTCATGATCCGCGCGTACCACGAGGCCCGCGGCGAGGGCGAGCGGCGACGCGTCGTCATCTGCCCCGACGGCGCCCATGGCACCAACCCCGCCACGGCCTCCATGGCCGGGTACGACGTCGTCGAGGTC
>PXAU01000306.1 GCA_003567075.1 Trueperaceae bacterium | reverse complement strand
GCCGCCGGTGAACGAGACCATGTCGGTTCGCGGGTCCTCGACCAACGCCGCCCCCACGCTGGCACCCGCTCCTAGCACGACGTTCGCCACGCCGGCCGGGAGGCCGGCCTCGGCCAGCGCCTCGGCCAGCGCCAGCGTGGTGAGCGGCGTCAACTCGCTCGGCTTGAGGACGAAGGCGCAGCCGGCGGCGAGCGCCGGCGCCACCTTCCAGGATGCCTGCAGCAGCGGGTAGTTCCACGGCGTGATCAGCGCCACCACGCCAGCGGGTCGCGCCAGCGTCAGGCTCAGCACGGCGCCCTCGGCGCGGTTGACGTGACCGCCGTCGATGCGGATGAGCGCCGCGTAGTAGCGGAACACCTCGGCCACCTGCGTCACGTCGTCGCGGCTCTCGGCCAGCGGTTTGCCTGTGTCGAGCGTCTCGAGCGCGGCGAAGCGTTCGAGATCGCGCTCGAGGGAGGCGGCGACGCGCTCCAGCACGGCGGCCCGCTCGCGCGGCGTGGCGCGCGGCCACGGTCCGTGGTCGAACGCGTTGCGCGCCGCACGCAGGGCTCGGTCGACATCGGCGCCGGTGGGTTCTGCGACCTCCAGTAGAGTGCGCCCGGTGGCCGGGCACAGCACGCCGCGACGGTTACCGTCGCTGCTGGGCACGAAGGCGCCATCCAAGAACAGCTCGGGGGTGGGGAGCAGAGGTTCGGGGGGTGGCCGGAGCATCGTGGCCTCCTTCACGGCATCGAGGGTCGCGCAGCGGCGCCAGCGGCCGGCGCGTCCAGCGCAAGCAAGCGGCGGGCGGTGTCGAGCGATGCCACCACGTGCGGGGTGTGAAGGCGCAGGGCTCGCCGCTGCTCGGCGTCGGCGGCGATCCCGATGCAGCGCAGGCCGGCGGCCGTGGCAGCACGGGCGCCCGTGGGGCTGTCCTCGAGCGCGACGCAGCTCGCCGCGTCGAGCCCGAGGCGCGCCAAGGCCAGCAGGTACAGGTCGGGCGCCGGCTTGGGGTTGGCGACGTCGGCGGCGCTGACGCGAACGGCGAGGGCCGACGCCCACGGGTGCGGCGCCAGGCTCTGGTGCACCACCGCGGCATCCGAGTTCGACACCACCGCGCAGCGCACGCCCGCTCGCAGCGCCGCCTCGACCAGCTCCCCGGCGCCCTCGCAGGCCGGCACGTCGACCAAGGCGCCGGCGACCTCACGCAGGATCGCCTCGCGCAGTTCGCCATTGGCGACGTGAGGAACGTAGTCGCTACGCACGTGCTCGACCATCGCGTCCGTGTCCAGGCCCACCAGCGACGCTTCGGCGCTCGCTGGCAGCTCGCCGCCGAACCTCGCCACGGCGGCGCGCTCGGCCTCGAACCAGAGTCGCTCGCTGTCGATCAGGGTGCCGTCCATGTCGAGCAGCAGCGCGACGGGCGGTCGGCTCAAGCGCATGGGCGCCTCCAGACGTGGACGACCCGGCCCATCAGCGCTCCTGCGCGCGGGGATCGATCGCGTCGCGCAGCCAGTCGCCGAAGAGGTTGATGCCGAGCGCGGTGATCGCGATCGCCACACCCGGGAACACCGCCAGCCACGGGTAGATCGTCAGGAACTGCCGCCCCAGCGCCAGCATGTTGCCCCAACTCGGGACGTCGGGCGGCACCGACAGGCCCAGGAAGCCGAGGCCGGACTCGTAGAAGATCATCGCCGAGACCTCGAAGGTCGCCAGCGTGACGAGCGGCCCAACCAGGTTCGGCAGCACGTGCATCGGGATGATGCGGCCCGCGGTGGCGCCGAGGCCCACCGCCGCCTCGACGTAAGCGAGCCGCTTCAGGCGCAGCACCTCGCCGCGCGCCACGCGCACGAACAGGGGACTGCCGGTGATGCCGAAGAGCAGGATCACGTTCGTGAGGCTGCGGCCCAGGACCGTGGCGATGACGATCACCAGCACCAGGTACGGGATCGACAGCAGCAGGTTGGTGACGCTGGTGACGAGCGTGTCGAACCAGCCGCCGAAGTAGCCGGCGAGCAGCCCCAAGGTCACGCCGATGGTGACCGCCATGAGCGCCCCCAGCACGCCGACCGACAGCGACACGCGGGTGCCGTAGACGATGCGGCTGAACACGTCCTGCCCGAGCTGGTCGGTACCCAGGAGGTGCGCGCTGCTGCCGCCCTCCATCCAGGCGGGCGGCAGGCGTGCGCTCATGAAGTCGCCCTCGGTCGGCCCGTAGGGCGCGATCTGGGGAGCGAACAGCGCGGTGAGCACGACCAGCACGATGATCACGAAGCCGGTCATGCCGGCCGCGTCGCGGCGCAGCAGACGCCACAGGCGCCGCGGGGCGAACAGCGACTCGCCCCCGTCGCCGTTCGCGGCGGCCTCGTTCGCACCCGGTCCGTTCCCGGCCGTGCGGCGCTCGAGCGCCCGCGTCACGCGCGCCTGAGACGCGGGTCGAGCGCGCCGTAGGCCAGGTCGGTCAGCAGGTGGATGCTGATGGCGAAGAGCGAGATGAACACGGTGATGGCCTGGACCAGCGGGAAGTCCGCGTCGCGGATCGCGGTCT
>PXAU01000141.1 GCA_003567075.1 Trueperaceae bacterium | reverse complement strand
GACGGGCTGTACGAGCTCGACCCCGAGTTGATCGCCCCGCCGCGGCCGATCGTCGAGGCGACGCCCGAGAACCCCTACCCTCTCGGCTTCCTGAACGCCTTCGCCTTCGGCCCTGACGGCCGCCTGTACGGACCCGTCTTCGCCGCGGGTCTGCTGGTGAGCGTCGACGTCGGCGCGCCCGGCGACCCGCCTTCAGCCGATCCCTGGGGCGATGGCACCATCCAGATCGTCGCGGCCGGCTTCACCGACCCGGTCGCGGTGAAGTTCGACGCCCAGGACAGGTTGCACCTGCTCGACCAATCGGGCGAGGTGTTCGTCGTCGACTGGCGGACCGGTGAGACGACGTTGCTGGCCCACCTCGAGCCGGGGCTCGACAACCTGGCGTTCGACGCCGAGGGGCGCCTGTTCATCTCGAGCGCGGATCACGGCTGGATCGTCGAGTTGCTGCCGGACGGGGACACCCGCGTCTTGAGCCCGGGCGGCATGATCATGCCCCAGGGCGTGGCGGTCCTGCCGGGCCTGGACGGCAGCGAGTCGGTGTTCGTGGCCGACTTGTGGCGACTGCGGGTCTTCGACGGCAGCACGGGAGCGGACGTCGGGATCTACAAGGGGTACCTGGTCCCGAGCGCCGATCCTCCCTCGCTCACGTCGCCGATAACCGTCTCGGCGGATGGCGAGCACCTGGTCGTGTCGTCGTACTTCGGGGGCGCCGTCCAGGTCTGGGATCCACACACCGATCGGGTGCTGGAGCACTACCCCATGCCGGTCGCGATCGATGCGATCCGCCTCGGTGACGACCTGGTGGCGACGGACCTCGGGCTGGGCGGGGCGGTGTGGGTGAGCGACGGCGCGATGGTCCTGCCCATAGATGGGGAGAGCGTCTTCCTGCCGGCCGGCCTGGCGACGGACGGCGAGCGGCTGTGGGTGGGCGACTGGGCTACGGGCGTGGTGTGGCAGGTCGGGTTCGATGGCAGGGCGGCGTTGGCGCCGGCACCCATCGCCTCGGGTCTGACAAACCCCGAGGGGTTGGCGCTGGACCGGGACGGCGGCCTGCTGGTGGTGGAGTCGACCGCCGGACGACTCTCCCGCATCGACCTGGCCACCGGCGCCGTGAGCCTCGTCGCCGATGGGCTGGCAACCGGTGTCCCAGCGGCAGAGGGGTTCCTGCCCACCTACATGTTCGACGGCGTGGCCGTGGGCCCGTCCGGCGCGATCTACGTCACCGGCAGCGCGGCCAACGTCCTGTACCGGATAGACAGGCGCTGACGCGCCGCGCTCCGCTCTGCGGCAGCGTGCGGTCTCTGTGTCCTCGCGGGGTGCGGGGACCGCACGCCCATCGCCGGGCGAGCGGGTCGCTTGGTCGTCACTGGGATGTGGCCAGGACGGCCAGGAGTTCACGTGGTGCCATGGCCGGTATCGACGACGTGGCGAAGCCGACACGATCTCGCGTCACGATCACCGTAGCGCCAGCTGCCCGCGCGGCTTCGTGGAGGATTGCGTCCTCGTAATCCGTGAACGCTCCTGCGAGGGCGCGGTCGAGTACCTCGCGATCGACAGCGGCGACGGTGAAGAGCTCGAGTAGAGCGCGGACCTGCTCACGGGCGCGGTGCCGTCCAAAGTCTTTGGCGGCGATGTAGAAGATCGTCGTCACCGTCGTGGCGCAGAGAGCGCCGTCGATGCGGCCGTTGTCGACGAGGGCGAACAGCTTCGAGGCCGCTTCCAGATGCGGTTCGCGCGCAAGCAGGACGTCGAGGACGACGTTCGTGTCGAAGGTGACCTTCACCGGTGCTTGGACTCGAGGTAACGCCGGTAGTCGTCCTCGGTTGTCGTTGCGCCCCTCAGCGCTCCGATCATCGAGCGGACGCGTGGCGTGAGCTCGGTTCCGGCGATGGGCTCTTCCAAGGAGATCATGGCGAAGTAATCTGCGACGAGCTGCGACACGGGCTTGCCAGTGCGGCTCGAATGGCGCTTGGCACGTTCGATCAGATGCTCGTCGAGACGGAGTGTCAGCTTCCGCTTCACGGCGGGGCCTCCAGACGTACAGAGAATACCACCTATGTACGGCTAGCCGACGCGTCCCGCGCTTCGTCGGCACCACGGGTCACAGCGGATCCACCGTCTACGAGGCACACTCTGACCATGGAGACGACCGAACTCACCATCAGGACGGGCGACCGTAAGGCGGTAGTGGATCTCACGGACGAGGCGACCGGATTCGTCCGGGACCGTGGCGACGGCCTGCTGTCGGTGTTCGTGCCGCATGCGACGGCCGGGCTGGCGATCATCGAGACCGGGGCCAGCAGCGACCGCGATCTCGTGACGGCGATCGACGAGCTGCTCCCGGCCGTAGAGGGGAAGTGGCGCCACCGGCACGGCAGCCCCGGTCACGGGCGCGACCACGTGCTGCCCGCCTTCCTCAGCCCGAGTCTGACCGTCCCCGTGCTGGCTGGTTCCTTGGCGCTGGGGACGTGGCAGTCCATCGTGCTCGTCGACACCAACGTGGACAACGCCACCCGGCGGGTGCGGCTGAG
>PXAU01000002.1 GCA_003567075.1 Trueperaceae bacterium | reverse complement strand
TGCGCCAGGCCGAGCGGGAGCGTGCCCAACAGGCCAGCCCCGGCCATGCCCAGGAGCACGCCGTGGATTCGGCGGCGCGGACCGCCCCACAGGCTCAGCACGAGCCCGCCGACGACGCCGCCTGCGCCCATGGCCGAGTGGACGCTCGCCAGCGCGAGCTCGTCACCGCCGGTGCGCGCCAGCACCATCGGCGCCAGCGCGACCCCGCCGACGGTCGCGATGAAGTTCACCCCGGTGAAGAGCACTTGCAGCTCGAACAGGCTGCGCCGGGCGAGGATGAAACGGAAGCCGTAGAGCGCTTCGGTGACGAGGCTCGCCCGCCCCGCCGCACCCTCGGCCGACACGGGCGGCTGCGGGATCGCAACCACGAGCAGCGCGGCGATCGCCACGCTGAACGTGGCGATGTCGATCAGGAACACCCCGCCCACCCCCACGATGCCCAGCAGGATGCCGGCAA
Source organism: Trueperaceae bacterium (assembly GCA_003567075.1). Classification (GTDB taxonomy): domain Bacteria; phylum Deinococcota; class Deinococci; order Deinococcales; family Trueperaceae; genus CSSed10-48. Next base: position 2,079 of record PXAU01000002.1, on the reverse strand, counting down.
GCACCGGCGCCGCGACGCTGGAGATCGACTCGGCCAGCGCCAGCATGCCGCTGGCGCGGGCGTACTGCGTCCGCGGGAGCATGGTGCTGATCGCCGCCGAGTAGGCGGGGAACTGGAACGCCGCGAAGGCGCCTGACCACGCGCCCAACACGAACAGGTGCCACACCTCGAGCGCTCCGAGCTGGTAGAGCGCCAGCATCGCCACGGTGGCAGCGCCGGCCGCGAGATCGGAGAGCATCATCACCAGCTTGCGGTTCCAGCGATCGACGAGGGCACCGGCGACGGGGCTCAAGAGCACCGTGGGACCGAACGAGAACAGCCCCACCAACGCCAGCGTGGTCGCCTGGCCCGTCTCCTGCCACGCCCAGATGGTGATGGCGAAGCGCGTCATGTTGGCGCCCAGGAGCGACACCACCTGACCGGCCCACACGACGGTGAAGCCGGTCATCCCGCTCGGCCTCAGGCGCTGCACGGCTGGATCGCCTCGGCTCGCGTCTACGCCTGCCGCGAACCGCCGCCCGCCAGGGCGAGCAGCGTCGCGACCGCGATGGCCACGCCCTCCTCGGCGACCGGGCTGAGCGCTTCGCGCAGGCCGAAGTCGCGCGCTGGCAACGACAGCGTCGCCGCCTGCGGCACGCGCCCGTGCAGGCCCGCGCACAGGCGCAGCAACCCCGGCACGTCCAGGGCATGGCCCAATACGGGCCGCCCGGCAGCCGTGGCCGCGATCGGGTCAGGGTGCCGCCGCCAGGTCGGGTGCAGGAGGGTGGGATCGGCGTCGGCGTCGACGAAGAGCGCGACGTCGCAGGCCACCAGATCGTCCGCCAGTTCGGGCGCGAGCCCGTGCGCCACGCGCACGTCCCAGGGCAGACGCCCCTCGAGCGCTCGCGCCACGCGCGGGCCCGCGCCGTCGTCACCGCGCAGGTCGTTGCCGATGCCGATCAGCAGCACGCGCGCGCCGGGCGCAACGCTGGGTGCGCGACCGTCGACGCGGCCCTCAGGGTCACCAGGTGTACCCTGCACGCTGATACCTCCACCGTCGATGCCCGCCGTGGGCGCCGGCATGCGCGCGTGACGCGCCGGCTGTCACCGGGGCGCCGACTGTCGCCGGGGCGCCGACTGTCGCCGGGGCGACGGCGTTCGCCGGGGCGCCGACTGTCGCCGGCGCCCCATCCACCCCGCCGGTCGCCGCGGGGGCGGCGCCGGGGCGGCGCGTCATCCCCGCACCACCTCGCGCAGCAGCGCGCCCGAGGCGTCCTCCACCCGCAGCACCAGCGGCATCTGGCCGACGGCGTGGGTGGAGCAACTGAGGCAGGGGTCGTAGGCGCGGATGCCGGCCTCGATGCGGTTGAGCGCGCCCTCGGCCACGTCTGGGCCCTTCACGAAGGCCTTGGCGATCTGGCCGATGGTGCGGTTCATGGCCAGGTTGTTGTGGCCGGTGGCGATGATCATGCGCACGCCGGTGATCAGGCCGTTCTCGTCCCCCCGGTAGTCGTGGAAGAGGGTGCCGCGCGGCGCCTCGGAGACACCCACCCCGCGCAAGCGGTTGATGCCGGCCTGCGCCTGCAGCGGGCCCTTGTCCAGGTCGGGGTCGTCCAGCAGCGCGCCGATCTGTTCGGCCGCGGCCAGGATCTCGATCAGGCGCGCACCGTGGTAGTGGAACGAACCGCTCGGCATGCGGCCGAACTCGCCCCGGAACTCGTCCAGCGCGGCGTCGGCGAGCGGCGTGCCCATGCGCTCGGAGAGGTTGATGCGCGCCAGCGGCCCCACCCGGTAGAGGCCGGGGGCGCCCTCGGTGATGGGCGTATCGCCCTGCGCGCCGAGGTGATACGGCGACTTGAGGTAGGTGTCGGCGTCGGAGACTTCGCCGATGAACTCGTCGTAGCGCTCGGCCGGGAAGTCCTCGCCGAAACGGTTGCCCTCGGCGTCGATGAAGCGCAGCAAACCCTCGTGATGCTCCCAGGTGCCGTCGGGTGACACCAGGCCGAAGTAGAGGCTGGGGAAGTCGCCGAAGGCGGCGACCTCGTCCGGATGCGCGTCGATGATCTCGCCGTAACGCGCCCAGGCCCAGCGGGCGTCGTG
>PXAU01000053.1 GCA_003567075.1 Trueperaceae bacterium | reverse complement strand
GTGGGGCGCACGTACATGCGCTCGACCTCCGCCGTCCGTTCGTCGACGGGGCGCAGGCAGGCCGTACCGATGACCGCGCCAGCGTCGACGGCCAGCAGCAGTCTGCCGCGCGGTGGGGCGCACGAGCGTGGCTCGTCGATGGCGTGATCGAGGTACTGCTCGATCGGTCCGATGCGCGCCTCGAGCGCGACCGCGATGCCGTAGTGCCGCTCGAACTCGGCCATCGCCCAGCTGTAGTACTCGTGCCACAGCGCTCGGACGAGCGCACGCTCGGCCAGGATGTCGGCTTGCCGGATCGACATGATCGCCTCCCCCGTGCGGCGGCCTAGGTCTTGGAGAGGGACCGTAGCACGGGGAGGCCTCGGCTCGGCCCACGGCCGATGCGGCGGTGCGCCATGCGCGCCTCGAGCGCGGCTCAGCCGGCTTCGTAGAACCAGCGGATGACGCAGCCCCAGCCCTCCCAAGGGACGGCGACGTTGGGGCTCTCCATGGTCATGACGACCGTGCAGGGGACCTCGGCGGCCGCGGGCACGGGGATTGCGCCGTACTCGCGGACCCCGCCCCCGTACGTGAAGCTGATGCCCAGACTCGCTCGGTATCGAACAGACAACCGATGCAGGAGGCGTGGTCCAACCCGAGCCTGATCGCCTGGAGGAGCATCGACCTGGCGTTCGACGCGAGGTAGGCATCGCCCGCGAAGAGGGCCACCTGCGCCCGACCGAGGTGGTAGCCCACCTCCAGGAAGGCGCTGGCGCACGTCGGGCCGGCGTGCCGACCCCTGGTCGAGAGGTAGAGCACTGAGAGCCGGCTGCGGAACACCTTGTAGATGCCGGCCACGTAGCTCGCGCGGTGCGCGGCCAACATCCGGGACGTCGCCTCCGGGTAGCGCGCGATCCTGTCGAGTACCGACTGCAGGTCCAGGTCCTCGAACGGCGGCTGCAGCAGGTCCACCAGTTGGGTGATCGCATCGAAGGCGAACGTCGCGTAGGCGATCATCGCCGGATCGGTGGCCGGCGTGTCGAAGAGCCGCACTTGGACCTGCCACAGGCCGAGGTTGACGCCGGTGTCGACGATGCGCTGCTGGGCCTGGTTCGCGCGGGCGGCCGAGGGCGCGGCCATGGCCAGCACACGCGCGAGCGACCGCGCCCCGCGCACCGCGGGGGCGGTTCCAGCGAATCTTGATCGCCGAAGCATGGCACGCCGCATCCGCCGCGGTCTGGCTGGGTCCGGAGGCGAACCTGGTCGAACCGCATCCGAGGCGCCTCTGCGCGGCAACGGCGCGATCACAGGGCGTGAGGGTGTCAGGCGTCGTCATGGGCGCGCCATCAGCATCGATGGCCGAGCGCCGATCCTCCATTTCGACATGAACGGAACCGGTGCGTCGCCTGGCCCGAAGTCGGACGCGTTGGTCGTGACACCGGCACGGTCACTCCTCGTGGAGCCGCCTGAAGATGATGGACATGTGAGCGATCCGCGCGAAGCGCGGGCAGTCGGTCTCGGTGGCTGCGACGGCGAACGAGTCGGCGTCGATCACGTCCCAGCTGAAGCGAGCACGTTGGCCTGCTTCGCAGACCTGCGAGTCCTCGCCGCTGACGGTCGTGATGGCACCCCCTTCGACGTCGTACGTACCACTGTCGTAGGAGCGACCGGAGCGCAGATCCTCCAGGCTCAGGAAACGGGCGTAGGTGCCGTCCGCCTCGAAGCGCGTGAAGGCACCACAGCGCCAGGGGCCGATCATCGCTCGTGCCATCAACGCCTCGCGCTGCTCGGCCGAGAGAACGCGCGTGATGCCCCGCACCTGCCCTTGCTCGACCAGGTACACCGTGGTCGACCGGCGCGGCGCGATGTCGACCGGCGCGTCGTCGCTCCACAGCCGCTCGGCGGCGATCACCATGGTCCCGTCGGCGATGACGGCCTCCACGTCCAGCTCGATGCGTGCACGTGCGGCGATGAGCTCGTGCAGGCGTTCACCTGCGTGCTGCTGCGTTGGCGCGACGCGCCAGAAGAGCTCGTGCTCCGACCAGATGGCGCCCTGGCTGAGGAGCGCGTAGGCGGCGGAGCGGTCGCCCGTGGAGACGGCCGCCGCTTCCGAGTTGATGGTCCGCCCTCCCGTCAGACCCAACCCACCTGCTTCATCATCTCGTGGTCGTTCCACGACGTCGAGGCGTGGTGGATGCGCTCGTCTTGGAGGGACAGGATGCCCACGCAATGCGGCTCCATGCTCCTCCTGGTGGGTGGCACGGGGAAGCCTTCGCCGGTGTGCGCGCCGCGGCTCAGTCAGTGGATGAGCAACCGCTGTTGCCTCTGGTCGACACCGACCGAGAAGACCCCGTGGTGGACGTCCGTGGCGATGGACTCGATGGTGTTCATCGAGACCTCCGATCGGGTCTTCGCGTCAGCAACGTGGCCGCGTTTGCTTCAGTCGGTCGCCTCGGGCGTGAACGACGCGGTGCCGTATCCGACGCCGATCGACGGGACGGACTCCGTGAGGAGCGCCTCGATGTCTTCGAACACGAAGTGCATCGTCATCGAGCCGGAG
>PXAU01000252.1 GCA_003567075.1 Trueperaceae bacterium | reverse complement strand
TGAAGAGCGGGATCGACTGGGAGACGCAGGCCAAGCCATACCGGGACGCGATCATGGCGTTCCTCGAGGAGCGCTACCTGCCCGGCCTGTCGCAGCACCTGGTGACCGAGCGCATGATCGACCCGCGCTACTTCGAGGGGACGCTCGGCAGCCACCTCGGGTCCGCCTTCTCGGTCGAGCCGATCCTGACGCAGTCCGCCTGGTTCCGGCCGCACAACCGCTCCGAGGACATCCCCAACCTGTACATCGTCGGCGCCGGCACCCACCCGGGCGCAGGGCTCCCCGGCGTGCTCTCGTCAGCGAAGATCGCCGACGACCTCATCGGTCCGGCCTGAAGCGCGAGGGTGCGCTCGCCCGTACACTAAGGCCATGGACGCCTCCGTGATCGCCCCGCGATACCTCACCGACCACTGGCACGACGCCGAGAGCGCCTTCGACGTCACCTCGCCCTCCTCGGGCAGCGTGCTCGGGCAGGCGGCCGACTGCGGCGAGGCCGAAGCCAAGGCGGCCGTCGACGTCGCCTGGCGCGCCTTCGAGCACTGGCGCGACGTCAACCCCTTCGAGCGCGCCGCCACCCTGCGTCGCTGGCACGGCCTGATCATGGCCAACCAGGACGAGCTCGGCCGGCTGATGGCGCTGGAGATGGGCAAGCCCATCCGCGAGGGGCGCGGCGAGGCGGCGTACTCCGCCGGCTTCGTCGAGTGGTACGCCGACGAGGCCAAGCGCATCTACGGCACCTGGTTCCCCAGCCACCTCCCCGGCAAGCGCCTGCTGGCCATCAAGCAGCCCGTAGGCCCCGCCTACGCAATCACGCCCTGGAACTTCCCGGCCGCCATGCTGACCCGCAAGGCAGCCCCGGCGCTCGCCGCCGGCTGCCCCATGATCGTGAAGCCGGCCAAGCAGACGCCCTTCACCGCGCTGAAGCTGGCCGAGCTGTGGCTCGAGGCGGGCGGCCCGCCCGGCACGCTGCAGGTGCTCACCACCTTCAAGCCCGGCCCCGTCACCCAGGTGATGATGGACGACCCGCGCATCCGCAAGGTGTCGTTCACCGGCTCGACCGACATCGGCAAGCTGCTCTACCGCCAGGCGGCCGAGACCGTCAAGCGGCTCTCGCTCGAGCTCGGTGGGCACGCCCCGTACCTGGTGTTCGACGACGCCGACCTCGACCGCGCCGTGTCCCAGGTGCTGGCCTGCAAGTTCCGCAACGCCGGCCAGACGTGCGTGTGCACCAACCGCATCTACGTCCAAGACGGCATCTACGAGGCCTTCGCCGAGCGCTTCGCGGCCGCCACCGCGGCGCTCGTGATGGGCGACCCGCTCGACGACGCCACCGACATCGGCCCGCTGGTCGACGGGGCCGGTCTGGCCAAGGTGGTCGAGCACGTCGACGAGGCGCTGGCCAAGGGCGCCAGCGTGGCCACCGGCGGGCGCGCCACGGGCGGCCTCTTCTACGCGCCGACCGTCCTCACCGACGTCAGCAGCGACATGGCCATCATGCACGAGGAGACCTTCGGCCCCGTCGCGCCGCTGATGCGCTTCAGCAGCGAGGAAGAGGTCATCGCGCAGGCCAACGACACGCCTTACGGCCTGGCCTCGTACCTCTACACCCGCGACCTGGCGCGCGCGATCCGCGTCTCCGAGGCGCTCGAGGCGGGCCTTGTGGGCGTGAACGACGGCGTGCCGGCGGCGCCCTACGCGCCCTTCGGCGGCGTCAAGGAGTCGGGCATCGGCCGCGAGGGGGGCCCCTGGGGCATCGAGGAGTACCTCGAGATCAAGTACGTCTCGTTCGCGCTCGGCTAAGCGCGTGAAGGGGCACGCGCGCTGATGACCCGCAGCGCACGCCTGCACGTCGGCCGCGCGCGCGTCGACGTGACGGTGCCGGCGCCCGCCCACGTGGATGTCCTGCGCAAGCCGCTGACCGCGGCGCTGGACGACCCGGCGGGTGCGGTCGCTGCCGCGCTTGACGAACCCGTTGGCTGCGCTCCGCTCTCGCGCCTGGCGGCGGACGCGGCCAGCGCGTGCATCGTCGTCTGTGACGTCACCCGACCGGTACCCAATGGCCTCTTGCTGCGACCGCTGATCGAGCGCTTGCTGGCAGGGGGCATGCGTCTGGACGCGATCACCGTGCTCGTCGCGACGGGCCTGCACCGGCCCAACCTGGGCGACGAGCTGCGCGCGGTCATCGGCGACGATTGGGTGCTGGAACGCGTGCGCGTGCGCAACCACGACGCCCGCGCCGCCGAGGGCCAGGTCCACCTTGGCACCACACCGGTGCGCGGCACGCCCATCGAGCTCGACCGCGCCTTCGTCGAGGCTGACCTGCGCATCGTCACGGGCCTGGTGGAGCCACACTTCATGGCCGGGTACTCCGGGGGTCGCAAGCTGGTGGCCCCGGGCGTGGCGGGTGAGCGCACGATCCGAACGCTGCACGCCACCCGCTACATGGCCGACCCGCTGGCGTCGACCGCGCTGCTGGAAACGAACCCGCTGCACGACGAGTTGCTCGCCATCGTCGCCAGCGTGGCGCCGGTGTTCGCCGTCAACAC
>PXAU01000157.1 GCA_003567075.1 Trueperaceae bacterium | reverse complement strand
TCATAATCGTGAGGTCGACGGTTCGAGCCCGTCCATCGCTACCATCTCGAAGCGCCCGTGCGCCACCGCGCACGGGCGCTTCGCCTAGCATGCCCACGTGGGCGTTAGGAGGGGGCGGTCGCTAGCGCCTCCCTGAGGGCGTAGGCTGCTGCCCACCGTCGCTCGCGGCTGGGTTGGCGAGCGCCGCGGCGAGGGGCAGGTTGCGGATCAGCGGACCGATCAGGGGCCCGAGGCGCGCCATGGTCCGTTGCGGCGCCAGCCCCAAGACGACGCCTGCCGCGAAGGCGATGGCGACGCCGCGCCACGGGTGATCGCGCAAGAGCGAGGCCGAGGCGCTGACCAAGGCTGGAGGTCGGTCCGCGTCACGCGCCGCCTGCATCAGCCGCAGCTTGGCAGCGGCTACGCGGGCTTCCGCTGTCTCGCCCGCTTGATCCGCCCGGACAACAGCCACATCGCACCTCCTACCAGAATCCACACCACGACGCCCACGATCAGCGCCGCCCAGGCTTCGCCGAGCGCGGTACGCAGCGCCGTGAAGAACGCCCAGATCACGAAGGCGCTGCCAACCACGAGCAACCCCCCGGCTGCACTGGCAGCGACGAGGGCGAACGCGCCCTCGACGATCAACCGGCGCACGTTCGCGTTCAGCCGCTCCGCCTCCGCCTCGAGGAGCTCGATCAGAGCGAGCAGCATGCCCACGACGTGCTGCATCATCGCCCTACCCCCGGCGGTTGATCAGCATGCCGAGCACGAAACCGATGCCCAGCGCCGCGGCGGCACTCACGAAGGGGCGCTCCTGGATGGTGTCCTGGGCGCCGGCGATGGTGTCCTCACCGGTCTTCACGGCGCCAGCACCGGCCTCTCGCAGGCCTTCCATCAGCTTCTGGGCTTCCTGTTCCAGCTTCGCCAACGCTGTGGCGGTCGCCTCCTTCGCGGTATCGCTCGCCTGCTTGGCGACCTTGCCGCTGTCCTCACCTAACGACTTCACTTCACCCTGCAGCCTGGTGACTTCCTGCTTCAACGCGGTGAGTTCCTTCTGAAGATCGGCGTCGGCCATGATATGCCTCCCCCGCGTGCGCGATCGGGCGGCGGCGCCGGGCGCGTGTCGCGAAACAACGCCGGCCGTGCAACGACTGCACGAACGATACGCACCGCACGCGGTAATGGCAAGCTAGCATGCGCTCGCTGGACCGCAGGTAGCGTCCTGAGCGAGGCGCAGGTGGTGCCGGGAGCGGGGCTCGAACCCGCATGCCCCTGAGGGCGGCAGATTTTAAGTCTGCTGCGTCTACCGATTCCGCCATCCCGGCGCGGGTAGACCATTTTACGGCTCGCGCGGCGCCCTGCGTGCGTCTTGTCGCTGCTGACGACCAAGCCTGGGACTCCTGAACGCGTTGTACTCGCACGGCCGTCGTTCGTGTACTCACGGATGCGACTGGGGCAGTCACGAGCCGCGCCACGCGTTCCGTGCAGAGACGGATCGGCTATCGTTTGTGCGGTGCTGATGGCATAGCGCTAACGTCAGCTGTCTGCATCGACGCACGATCGGTCAGCTCTTGGCGCACCGTCTGATGGCGCTACCCCGTTGTATCGGCGAGCGCCGTAGGTGTTGAAGGCGGTGCACGGCCAGGCTATACTCCTTATCGAATGACATCCAGCGCTGACAAGTGCTGCGCACGGGTCGGTGTCTCGATGGCGAACAGCGGTCGCTGCACCGTGAGGCATGAACGCCGCCTGCGACCGACCGTCATCTGGCACAGGAGCCGTGGAGAGGAGGTGAGAGAGCACGAGATGGCACGTCCCGGCGTCGTGTGGGGTGAACCGCTCGGAGTGTCCGGGCAGTCCAACCGCAGGCGTTCGGCCCCGTCACGCCTCGTGCATCATGAACGATGATTCCGGCTGGCAGCGTCTCGGCGACGGTACTGACAGGTAGTCCGGCTGGGCCTGCGCGCACCTCGGAAACGCGGATCTGATGCATGACAGTCCTCGTGAAGGAGAACGTATGAGTACCCGCACATCACTTTGGACTTGGTCGCGGCTCAGCAGCCGGCTCGCGCTGTGCCTGCTGCTCGGAGCGGTCATGGCCCTCTCCACCTCGGTGGCACAAGAGGCCCATCCGCTCGAGGGCGAATCGATCGATATGACCATCCTCGGCATCGGAGGCTGGGTGCCCAGCAGCTTGGGTGCTGAGATGGCCAACGACCTCTTCAAGCCGTTCGCGCTCGAGGAATACGGCTACGACGTTACCTTCACCTTCGACGCCGCACCCTTCGCCGCGCTCTTCCAGCGCGCTGCCGCGTCGCTCGCGACTCGCTCGAACGAGTACAACATCATCATCAGCGACAGCCAGTGGCTCGGGGCGCTCTCCGAGCCCGGCTGGATCGTCAACGTCGACGAGATCATCGAGGAGCACCCGGAGCTCGACATCGAGTGGTACTCCGAGATCGTCGGTGTCGGTTACCAGGAGTACCCGATGTACAGCGGCATCCGCTGGGGCTTCCCCCAAGCTGGTGACGTGGTCGTGATGTTCGTGCGCCGCGACATGCTGCACGACGAGGCCGAACGCGCCGCCTTCCTCGAGGAGCACGGCCGCGAGCTCCCGTACGACTACGAGGACTTCCTGGAGATGTCATACGGCGAGTTCGAAGACATCGCCGCCTTCTTCACCCGGCCCGACGAGGGCCTGTACGGGCACGCGTTCCAGTACTCGCGCGAGTACGACTTTCTCAGCATGTGGATGTACCCGTTCATGTTCTCGCTCGGTGGAGACATCGGCGACTTCGAGGACGAGAACAGGGTCTACGGCATCCTCAACAGCGAGGTCAACGCGCGCGCCATGGAGATAAACCGTGCCTGGCAGCAGTACATGCCGCCCGGGGCGATCAACTTCGGCATCGCCGAGATCATCGACCTCTTCACGGCCGGCCAGGTCTTCAGCGCCCAGCAGTGGGCCGCCGTGGGCCCGGCGATGATCCCCGAGGACCTGCCAGAGGAGTTCGACGTGATGGTCGTGCCTCCTCCTGGTCTGATCCAGGACGACGGCAGCTTCAACCGGCTCTACAACGTCGGCGGTCAGCCGTGGGTCATCAACGCCTTCAACACCCCCGAGCAGATGCGGGTCGCGATCGACTTCATGCGCTGGTGGTACCTGCCCGAGACGCAGATGGAGTACGCCCGCCGTGGTGGCAGCCCCTCCGATGCGGCTACCCTCAACCACCCCGATTACGAAGACATGAAGCCGTGGAACCGCGCCTTCAAGTTCATGCTCCAGGACGACAACGCGCGCGACTTCTACCGCGAGCCCACCTACGCGCAGCTGCTGTCCACCCAGCAGGAAGCCTGGCACGCCTTCGCGTCCGGCGAGATCGACGACGCCATGAACACCCTCGAGTGGATCGCCTGCGAGCAGCAGAAGATCCTCTTCGACTCCGGCGCCAGCGAGATTCGGCCACCGGCCGAGTGCCGCCAGGTCCGTCTGAGGTAGCTTGGTAGCGAGCGAAGGCACGAGTTGAAGCGCCGAGCGTGCGGTCCACCAACGGAGGACTGCACGCTCGGCACGACCGGAGCACGATCGAAGCAATGGCCCAGCCAAGGTAGATGAGACGCACCATGCCCACACCACCTCCGACCGATCCAAACGCTGCTGAGGGCGCGACGAAGAGTACTGGCCCAGACGCTCCACGTCGCTCGCTCGCCGTGCGCGTGCGCAGGTTCATCGAGCGGCCACGCGTGTTCGCGCTGCTGCTCATCGCGCCAGCCCTCATATTCTTCTTCGTCTGGAACATCATCCCGGTACTCACCCTGATCGGGGTGAGCTTCTACAACTACTCGATGGTCACAGGGATGCCGCCCAGGTACATCGGGTTGGGCAACTACGAAGACATCGTCTACAGCTTCCGGCTCTGGGAGAGCTTCGGTCGGACACTCAGCTGGGTTGTCGTCACGGTCGGTATCGAGACAGTGTTGGGTATCGCCATCGGGATCTTGTTCTGGGGATCGGTACGTCTGCCGGGACGACGCCTCGCGCTGACGCTCCTCTTCACGCCGATGCTGATGACCCCCCTGGCCGCGGGTATCTTCTTCAGGCTCATGTACGAACCGTCGATCGGCATCATCAATTACGTCACTCGTTGGGCGGGTTTGGGCACGTTCTCCTTCCTCAGCGACCGCAGCCTCGCCTTCGCTGCGGTCGTGTTCGTCGACGTCTGGATGTGGACCCCGTTCATGGTGTTGATCACGCTCGCAGCGCTGGGCTCGGTTCCGAAGGCCGAGCTCGAAGCGGCAGAGGTCGACCGCCTGCCGTGGTGGCGGCGACTAGTGACGGTCGTGCTGCCACACGCCAAGTTCATCCTCATGATCGGGATCTTGCTCCGGACCATCGAGTCGTTCAAGACGATGGACCTCGTGTTCAACATGACCGGCGGCGGTCCCGGTACCACCACCGAACTCGTGGCTCTGACGCTGTGGCGTCGTGCGTTCGAGGCGTTCAACCTCGGTTGGTCCTCCGCTCTCGCCTTCATCCTGCTGCTCATGGCCATCGCCTTCACGTCGATCTTCCTCTTCGTGCTCAACCTCCGCAGGCGCCAACAGGAAAGGGAGGCGAGCGCGTGAACGGCTCCCGCCGCTTGCAGCAGTCCGCCTACCACCTCGGCCTCTGGCTGGTGGCAATCATCTTCTTCCTGCCCATCTTCTGGGTGGTGCTGAACGCCTTCAAGAGCCGCCGTGACATCCTGGCCGTGCCGCCGCAGCTGGCGTTCACGCCCACGCTCGACAACTTCCGCGACCTCTTCGCTCGCGAGACGTTCGCGCCCTACATGACTGCCAGCGTGACCATGTCGGTGGCCGCCGTGCTCATCGCGATCGCGGTCGCGTTCCTCGCCTCGTACAGCTTCTCGCGCTTCAAGCCGCGCGGCACGGACTTCCTGATGTTCCTGCTGCTCAGCGTGCGCATGGTACCGGCGGCGGCGGTCGTCATCCCGATCTACATGATGTACAACCTCGTCGGTTGGCGAGAGGACTGGCTTGGCATGACGCTGTTCTACGCCATGTTCAGCATCCCCTTCTCCGTCTGGATCCTGAAGGGCTTCATCGACGGCGTGTCCGAACGCTACGACGAGACGGCGCTCGTCAACGGCGGCTCCCGCTTCCACGTCGTGTTCAAGGTGATCCTGCCGCAGGTCAAGCCAGGACTGGTGGCGTCCTTCATCTTCAACCTGATCTTCGTGTGGAACGACTTCCTGTTCAGCTTCATGCTAGGCGGCCGGACCACGTCTATGATCCCGGTCCTGCTCTCGACGGGTCTCTACGCCGACGGCGGTGTCGACTGGCCCTTCATCTCGGCCCTGACCGGTATCTACGTCTTGCCGCCCGTCATCGTCGTGTTCTTGTTCCAGCGCTTCCTGCTCGTGGGCATGACGTTCGGGACCGTGAGAGGTGAGGTATGACGCGACGCCCCGCTTTCGCCGCGCGCGCGCAAAGCATCCTCATCGTGCTGCTGGGCCTGTGTTTCGTGCTGGTGGCGCAGCAGCTCAGCCACGACGTCTACCGTTACGGGCTGATCGCGTTGATGCTGCTCACCGTCACCCAGATCGGGATCGGCAACACCGATCCCGCCGCCGGTTTCTTGCACACCCTTCGGAACCTCGTCGTGACGTACCTGATCGTCGGAGGCATCGTGGTTCTCGCGGTCCTGCTCGGGCCGACGCTCATAGGTTTCGGTCGGTAGCGCCATGCCAAGCGTAGAGTTCAGAAGACTTAGCAAACGCTACGGGCGAGACGAGGTCTTGCGTGCGCTGAGCACCACCTTGGAGTCCGACCGCTTCAACGTGGTGCTTGGCCCACCCGGCTGCGGCAAGTCCCTCCTACTACGGCTCATGACCGGTTTGGAGCCGGCCGACGCAGGCGCGATCCTGATCGATGGCCGTGACGTCGGCGACCTCTCCCCGGGTGAGCGCAACATCGGCTACGTGCCCCAATCGTTCGCCCTCTACCCCCACTACCGGGTCTTCGACAACATCGCCTACCCCCTCACCCTCGCTGGCTCGCGCAGGCGCGACGCAGAGGGTGCGGTGAGGCGGATCGCGGAGATGCTTCGCATCGAAGCGCTCCTCGACAAACGGCCCGATCAGCTCAGCGGCGGCGAGAAACAGCGCGTCGCCATCGCCCGCGGTCTCGTGAAGGACACCACGCTCTTCGTGCTTGACGATCCCCTGACGGGCTTGGACTTCAAGCTGCGCGAGCAGCTCTTCGACGACCTGCGGGTCATGCGTGAGGCGCTCGGCGCCACCTTCGTGTACACCACCTCCGATCCGCTCGAGAGCCTCATCCTCGCCGATCACGTTCACCTGCTGAACGACGGTCGCATCGTCGAGGCCGGACCGGTGGAAGCCGTGTACCGCGCGCCTCGACACCTCCACAGCATGCAGTTGCTGGGCTTCCCGCGTACGAACGTGCTCGCCGGCACCCTCGAGACGAACAGCGGCCGCGTCACCTGCCGGACCGAGCTGTTCGAGGTGCCTGTCACGTTGAGCGACGGTGAGGCGAGCGACTTCGGCGCCTCCCGCGGCGTCAAGGCGGGAGTTCGAGCGGAGCACCTCGTGCTCGGTGACGTGCTCAGAGACCGGAACGTGCACATTCCGGTGGAGGTGGTCCTGGCCGAGGACCTCGGCGGCGAGCTCGTGGTGCACCTGGATGCTGGCGAGCACCGTCTGATCACCGTCTTGAGGCACGAACGCGGGGTCGACCTGGACGAGCGCGACCTGATCGCCCAGGTCGCGCCAGAGAGCATCATCGTGTTCGACGACGAGCACCTCCAGTGCGTCGCGAGTGGGGGGGACGGGCGCCGTGGCTGAGCTCGAGGTTCGCAAGATACGCAAGGAGTTCGGCAGCCTGGTCGCTGTGAGGGACGCCTCGTTGCGCTTCGACAGTGCGCGTGTGACGTGCCTGCTCGGTCCGTCGGGGTGCGGGAAGACCACCTTGATGCGCATGATCGCCGGGCTCGAGACGCCCACCAGTGGCGACGTGCTCTTCGATGGGAAGCCCGTCACCTCTTTGTCGCCCAGCGCACGCGACATAGGGATGGTCTTCCAGTACCCGGTCGTCTATCAAGGCCTGACCGCGCGGCAGAACATCATGCTGCCGCTGCGCTCCTTGCGCACGCTCTCGGCGGCTGACCGGTCGCGGCGGGTGGACGATGCCCTTGCCATCCTCGATCTTCGTGACGTGGCCGATACCGACGTCGGGCGCTTGACGCACGCCCTCAAGCAGAAGGTCGCGGTCGCTCGTGCCATCGCACGCCAGCCCCACATCATCTTGATGGACGAACCGGTCACGAACATCGACGCGACCACGAAGTCACAGCTGAAGTACGCGCTGCGGCGCTTGACCAGGGAGTTGCACCAGACCATCGTCTACGTGACCCACGACCAAACGGAGGCCATGACCCTGGCGGACGAGATCCTGCTGATGAACGAAGGCGAGATCGTGCAGCGCGGCTCACCACGCGAGGTGTACAACCACCCGGCCCACCGCTTCGGGGGCTGGTTCCTTGGTAACCCGGGCATGAACTTCGTCTCTCACCGCGTCGAGAAGCGTGCTGGCGAACTGACGCTCGGACGCCCGCTTTTCGCCCGAGATACGCATCTGCACGGCCTTGACGGCGAGACCGACGTCATCGTCGGCGTACGCCCCGAGAGCCTTGCGATCGCGGGAACCGCAAGCGAGAACAGCGTGCCCGCCAGGATCAAGCACGCCGCCATCGTCACCGGCGGGCAGCAGCTCCTGGCCCTCGAGGTCGACGGACGAACCGTGAAGGCCAAGGTCCCGGCGGGCAGCAGCTACCGCATCGGCGAGGACGTCCACGTGACGTGCGACCCTGACGACGTGACGCTCTTCGATACCGATGGCGGCAAGCTCGAGGTGATTTTCCGACCGAAGGCGGATGACGCGTGACAAGGTGGTACCGTCGTCCACGACCTCGCATCGCCGCGGCGCGTCAGCCGCGGACGGCCTGACGGCCGGCAGCGAAGCGCGCCGTACCGGCAGCGCGAGAGGAGGAGCCCCCGTGAGTAGCGTCGTGAGCCTCGGCGTCCACATCCTCGACATCCTGGGACGGCACGTCGAACGCATCCCCGATGGACAGGACATCGACCTGATCGACGAGATCCGCTTGACCGTGGCCGGCACGGCAGCCGGTACCGCCGTCGACCTCGCCAAGTTGGGAGCTGGCGTCATCGCGATGGGCGCGATCGGCGATGACGAGCTCGGCAACTTCGTCACCGACACCATGCGCCGTTACGGCATCGACACCCAGTACCTTCGCCGCAAGCAGGGTGTGCAGACGTCCGCCACGATGCTGCCCATCCGTCCCAACGGCGAGCGACCGGCGTTGCACGTGCTCGGCGCCAACGGTGAGCTGGGGTTGGAGGACGTCGATTTCGAGGCCATCAGGGCCGCAGACTTCCTCCATCTGGGGGGCACCTACCTGATGCCGAAGCTCGATGGTGAGCCGAGTAGGAAGGTGCTCGAGTACGCCAAGGCGCACGGGGTCGTGACGACGCTGGACATGCTCGCCATCGACCGCCCTGACCTGCTCGAGGTCATCGAACCCTGCCTCCCGTACGTCGACTACTTCATGCCCGGGATCGACGAGGCACGGATGATCTGCAAGCTCGACGACAGGCAGGACGTCATCCGCTTCTTCCACGACCGCGGAGTCGGCACCACCGTGTTCAAGATGGGTGCCGAGGGCAGCAGCATCGCGGTGCGTGGCGAGCAGGAGATTCGCTTACCCGCGCACAAGGTGCCGGTGGTCGACTCCACCGGCTGCGGCGACGCCTACTGCGCCGGGTTCATCGTCGGCCTGTCGCTCGGGTGGGACCTGGAACGAGCGGGCCGATTGGCGACCGCGGCCTCGGCCCAGGTCATCACCGGCCTCGGTTCCGATGCTGGCATCGTGGACCTGGAACAGACCATCCGTTTCATGGAGACGACCGAGACGCAGCCTCTCTCCTGAGTACACGGTGCATCGTCGCGGCCTCGACGCCGGTGGTCCGGCGGCCCGGCCCTGTGCTGCGCCGCCGGACGAATGGCCTCTCGTGGGTGGGTCGCGCGTTGGATCACGAGCAGCGCTTCGCTGCGCTGTGGTCACCCGGTTGCGTCACGCAGAAGGGCCTCGACCCGCGCCCGCGCGGCCTCGGCGGCGGCCTCGTCCAGGAAGGCCAAGCGGGTGCGGTGATGCAGCACGTCGCGCGCCGTCACGGCGAGCTCGTGCTGCTTCGCGTACACGACTTCGGCCTCGAGGTTGGGATGGCCTTCGGTCAGCCGCGCTCCCAGCCCGCCTTCGGCCAGGTCGGCTACCAGACCTGCACGGTCGCCGTAGGCGTGGTGCAGGTGCCGCGCCACGTCCGCAGCGAAGCCACGCGCCTCGAGCGCGGCCGCGCCGCCCGGGTCGAAACGATCTGCGCCCACGAGCTTCAGGTCGACGGTCGCGGAGCGGCCGACGTCGCGCAGGTCGCCAGCCGCGACGGCCGCGTTGACGGTGTCGGCGGCCATCCGGCGGTAGGTGGTCCACTTGCCGCCCGCGATGGTGACCAGGCCGGCGTCGTCGACGTGGATCACGTGGTCGCGTGAGAGCTTGGCGGTGTCGGCTGCCTTCGGGTCGGAGACCAGCGGGCGCAGGCCCGACCAGGCCGCCTTGACGTCGTCGCGGCCGACGGGCACGTCGAAGTACCGCCCCAGGTGCCGCAGGATGTACTCGATCTCGGCCTCGGTCGCCTGGGGGTCGTCCACCACCGGCGCTGGCTCGTCGGTGGTGCCGACGAGCGTCGAGCCCAGCCACGGCAGCAGGAACAGCACCCGACCGTCTTCGGTCTCGGGGATCAGGAGCCCGGTGTCGGGTGGTGCGAAGCGCCCATCGAGCACGATGTGCACGCCGGTGGAGGCGTTCAGCATGGGCGCAGCCTCGGGGTCGGAGAGGCGCCGGACCGCGTCGCCGTAGGGGCCCGCGGCGTTCACGACCGCCCGAGCGCGGACGTCGATGTCGCTGCCGTCGACGCGGTCGTGGACGCTCGCGCCGGTCAGCCTCCCAGCCTCGCGGTGCAGGGCCGTCACTTCGGCATGCGTGACCACCACGGCGCCACGCTCGACCGCGCTCATCGCGATGGCGACGTTCATGCGGGCATCGTCGAACTGGCCGTCGTAATACATCACCCCGCCGCGCAGGCCGTCGGTCTTTAGCTGCGGGAAGCGCTGCTTCGCTGCGCTCGCGCTCAGGAAGCGGCTGGAGCCCAGGTTGGTGCGGCCCGCCAGCAGGTCGTAGAGCTTGAGTCCGGCCATGATGTAGGGCACCTGCAACCAGCGGTACAGGGGCGTCACGAGCGGCAGCGCGTGGCACAGGTGCGGGGCGTTTCGGATCAGCACGGCGCGCTCGTGCAGGGCGTCGCGCACCAGCGCGAACTGGCCCCGGTCGAGCCCCTTCACGGCCTTCTCGAGGTAGCGCACGCCGCCGTGGATCAGCTTGGTGCTGCGGCTGCTGGTGCCCGTCGCCAGGTCGTCGCGCTCGATGAGCGCGACGCTGAGGCCGCGGCTGACGGCGTCGAGCGCCACGCCGGCGCCGGTGGCGCCGCCGCCGACGATCAGCAGATCGAAGCGCTCGCCGCTACTGAGCGCCGCGCGATGCGCATCACGTCGTCCCGGCAGCGCAGCGCTCACCGTGCTTCCCAGCCCTTCGCGCACTCCAGCGCCCGGCGCCAGTCGCTCAGCCGCGCCTCGCGCTCGTCGTCCTCCATGCGCGGTTCGAAGCGCCGCTCCTCGCGCCACTGCGCGGCCACCTCGTCGGGGCCGCTCCAGAGCCCGGTCGCGAGCCCCGCCAGGTAGGCGGCGCCGAGCGCGGTGGTCTCCGTGATCTCGGGCCGGACCACGCTCACGCCCAGCATGTCGGCCTGGAACTGCATCAGGTGGTCGTTGCGCGAGGCGCCGCCGTCGACGCGCAGCTCGGCCAGCGGCCGCCCCGCGTCGCCCTCCATGGCCTGGATGACGTCGAGCGCCTGGTAGGCGATCGCCTCGAGCGCTGCCCGGGCGATGTGCGCGGCGCTGGTGCCGCGCGTCATGCCGACGATCGTGCCGCGGGCGTACGGATCCCAGTGCGGCGCGCCCAGGCCGGCGAAGGCGGGCACGAGGTACACGCCGCCCGTGTCGTCGACCGAGGTGGCGAGCGCCTCGACGTCCTCGGAACGACGGATGACCCCGAGGCCGTCGCGCAGCCACTGCACCACCGCGCCGGCGACGAAGATCGAGCCCTCGAGCGCGTAGCGCAGCTCACCCGGGCGGCGCCAGGCCACGGTGGTGAGCAGGCGGTGCTCGGACGGCACCGGCTCGTCACCGGTGTTCAGCACCAGGAAGCAGCCGGTGCCGTAGGTGTTCTTCGCCTGACCAGGCGCGAAGCAGGCCTGCCCGAAGGTGGCGGCTTGCTGGTCGCCGGCGATGCCGGCGATGGGCGC
>PXAU01000006.1 GCA_003567075.1 Trueperaceae bacterium | reverse complement strand
TTCGCGGTCGGCGTACCCCCAGACCGCGAGTTGCAGCTGCTCGCACGTGCGCAACGCATCCATGGTGACGAGTGGGTGGACGTGGACCGTCTCGCGCGTCATCACCGGCCAGTCTAGCCAGAGGAGGCCAGGAGGCGGCGCGAACGGGACCGGAAGCGACGGCGGGCCAGTCAGCGCACGAGCGGGAGCCGATCCGCCCGAGCGGCGTACGCGACCCGCCGCCCCTCACGACCCATCGTCGTCGAGAACCTGGACACGTTCTGGCCAGTTTTTCGGTAGCGTCGTAGCATGCCCGACCGGACCGCACGTCTGCTGGCCTTGATCGACCTGCTCCAGTCCCACGGGCACGCGACGACGGCCGCGCTCGCCGATCACCTCGGTGTCAGCGAGCGGACCGTCCGCCGCGACCTGGTGCGCCTCCACGATCTGGATCTGCCGGTGGACGTGCGGCCTGGCCGCCACGGCGGCGTGCGCATGCAGCCCGGAGCGCTGCTGGCGCCGTTACGCTTCACCGATGCCGAACTCGTAGCGTTGCGACTTGGCGCCCGGACGCTGGTGGCGGCGCCCGACCCCGCCCTGGCGCGCGCCGCCACCAGCGCGCTCGGACGGCTCGAGAGCGTCATGACCCCGCGGGCCCGGGTCCGCGCCCAAGCCCTCGCCGCGGCCCTGGCCGAGGCGCCGCCGGACCTCCTGTCGGTGCCACCCGCATCCGCGCTGGAGGCTGGACCCGTCGACAGCGACCTGGTCTTGCAGCTGGCGGAGGCGATCCGCACGCGCGAGCGCGTGACGCTGCGCTACGCATCGCCGGGGAGCGGCGAGACGACGCGCGCGGTCGACCCGTACGGCCTCGTGCGACTCCAGCGCTGGTACCTGGCCGCCCACTGCCACCTGCGGGGCGAGCTGCGCACGTTCCGGCTGGACCGGATCCGGCAGCTCACCCGCCGCGCCGAGACGTTCACCCCGCCCGACGGCTTCGACGCCTTCGCGGCGGTCACGGCCTCGCTGGCGCTGGCGCCATGGCCCGACAGCGTCATCTGCCGCGTGTGGGTCGAGGCCAACCTCGATGTGGCCCGGCGCGCAGTCCCGCCGCAGGCGGTGGTGCTCGAGCCACAGGCGCACGGGGTCATCCTCACCTCGCGCTTCCCGGCGGCCGGCCTCGAGCACCTTGCCGTGCACCTGTTGGGGCTTCCGTGGCGCATGGAGATCCACGAACCCACCGCGCTCCGCGACGCGTTCTGCCGCGTCGCCGACCGCGCCCGAGCGCTCGCCTCAACGCCAAGCACGGCCGCAGCGAACGAAGGCTAGGCTAGGCTCGTCGCGCTCATCGCGCTCGCTGCGTTGGTTGGGCCGTTACCGCCCAGTGCCTGCGTCTGGGCCTACGTTGCTGGCGGACGCGTCATCGCTCGAGCTGATTGGACGCTCGACGGAAGCCGTCGGCCAACGACGACCATGCCTCCTCGGCGCCCTCCTTCAACGACGACCAGGCATCGTCACCGGCATCGCGCATCTCGCTCAGTCGCGCCTCGGCATGGGCGATCTCCTGCTCGAGGGCGTCCACCTCACGCTGCCACTCCAGCTTCGCCTCGGCGCTCGCGCCCTCGGCTTTGGCCTTCATCTTGGCGAGATCCGCCCGCCACTCGTCGAGCTTCGCCCGGAAGCGCTGTTCGTACAGTTCGCGTTCGCTCATGGCTCGCCCCTTCCTGTCCATGCTCCGCGGGAACGATCGATGGGATCCTCACGGTAGCGCATCACGTGCGGCGGCCACGTCGCGGGCCCTCTCCGGGTCGCGGTCGCATCGGCGCCGCGGGCGCGCGAGTGGGCGGGTCAGCGGGCAGGTCAGGGCACGGGTCAGCGCGCGGGTCAGCGGGCAGGTCAGGGGGCCTCGCCGGCCGCCCGAGCGCGCTCCCGGACGAAGCCGTAGACCTCGTCCCAACCCATCGCGCGCGGGCTGGCCACGTGCTCGTTGGTGCTATTGCCGAAGCAGATCGCGTAGCGGCCAGCGCCGCGCAGCCTGGCGATCTCGTCCGGCGCGTCGTCGACGTAGATGTCGGCACCCACGTCGGTGCTGCCGTCGGTGAAGCAGACGTCGGCGTAGGGGATGGCGTAAAGATCCAGCCACGCCAGCGTCTGCTTCGCCGCCAGCGCTGGCTCGTTGGCGAGGGCCAGGCGTCGCGCGATGATGCGGACCCTATGCCCTTCCTGCATCAACCGACGCAGCACCCGGCGCGCGCCGGGCATGGGCGGCGCCGAGCCGAACAGGTCGCGCTGCGTAACGGCGAAGCGCAGCAGGTCGGCGTGCTCCTGGGGTGAGCGCACGCCCCACTCGGAGAGCCCGAAGGACACCCACGGCGTCAAGCTGTCGGCGTCGCGCTCGAACCACTCGGCCGCCACCAGCCGAAGGCGCTCATAGGTGTCGACGCACACGCCGTCCAGGTCGATACCGAGGACGACGGGTGCGACTTCTGCGGCCATGCCGAATCCTACCCCCGCGCCCGAGCGTCAGCGCGGCGTCGACCGCTGCTGCGTAGCGCGACCGTGTCGGAGCGGCGCGACGCG
>PXAU01000417.1 GCA_003567075.1 Trueperaceae bacterium | reverse complement strand
CTTGACGACCTCGGGCACGTCTACTACGAGGACGCCGGCTACTACGCCGAGCACCTGCGCAGCATGGTCCTGCAGACGCTGCGCGACTGCATCGACGTCGTCGGCATGAACGAGGACGAACTCGGCGACTACTGCGGTCGGCACGTGGACATCAGCGACCCTGTCGACGTCGTCGGTGCGCTGCGGGCGGTGCAGGAGCGGGTGGGCGTGCCGCTCGTGGTCGTGCACTGCCGCTCGTGGGCCGCGGCGTACGGCGCCGGATGCGCGGCCCTTCGGGACGCGTTGCAGTCCGGCGTCGCCATGGCCACGACGCGCTTCCGCCTGGGCGACGACTTCACCGCCGAGGACTACTGGGCGACACGGGCACTCGCGCCAAGCGACGACGACGCGGCGCTCGCCAACGCGATCAACCACCTCGGCGGGGAGCGGATCTGCTGCGTGCCGGTGCCGCACCTCACGCAGGCTGCAGGCGTGACGGTCGGGCTCGGCGACGCGTTCGTGGGGGGGTTCCTGCCGTTCCTGCCGGAGCGGGAGGGGCGGCGCCGCGGCGCCGGCCCGTGAGGCTCGGCGCTGGCCGGCATCTTCGCTGCCCCCCCGGCGGCGAGCAGGTGGCGGTCTGCGATCTCGACGCGGCACTCGCTAGGGCGCTCGCGCGCGCATGGGGCACGAGCCTATGCTGGCGTCCAGCGCATGTTCGCGGTGGAGGTGTTGGAGGCCGTCGGGATCGCGACGCCCGATCACGCCCACTGGGCCGGTGCTCAGGATGCGCTTACGCCAGACCTGGAGCGCGACAGCGCCAACGTCAAGAGCATCGAGAGCAGCGTGATGGCAAGCGGCAGCAAAACTGGCGGCTGCACGTCGTTCGCGGTCGGCACGGGCCCAGCGTGGCGGGCCGCGCACGACCCGATCGCACCAACCGTATAGCACGCCGTGATAGCATGCCCCCGGGTGAGGATCACGCGCCACACCAGATGCCGCCACCGTGAACGCCAAACATCGCCGCATCCTACGAGCCATCTTCTGCAAGCCCACCCTTACGACGATCCGGTGGGCGGACGTCGAGAGCCTCCTACTCGCCCTCGGATGCAGCAAGCACGAGGGCAAAGGATCACGCGTCCGGTTCCTCTTCGAGGAGCGCCGCCTCTCGACCCACAAGCCGCACGGCAGCACCTGCGACAAGGGACGTATCGACAGCGTACGCGACTTCCTGGAGGCGATCGATGTCACACCAGATGACCTATAGGGGTTACGCCGCGAGTGTTGAACTCGACGCCGACGAGGGCGTGTTCAACGGCCGCGTCATCGGCCTACGCGACGTCATTCACTTCCAGGGCACGAGCGTCGACGAACTCCAGCACGCGTTCGAGGAAGCCATCGACGACTACCTCGAGTGGTGCGAGGAGCTAGGGCAGGAACCTGAGAAGCCGTACTCGGGCAAGCTCCTCGTACGCCTCGGATCAGATCTCCATCGTGCCGTTGCGCTGCAGGCGGCTCGCCGCGGCTGCACGCAGAACCAGATCGTGCTCGACGCCGTTCGGAACGAGGTCGGGCGCACCAGGGAGGACCGTGTTCGGCCGTCCTGGCGCCTGGTGATCGAGCCCGTCGAGACCCAGCACGCCATGGAACTCCCGGCGCTCGCTGGCGCTGAACGGGGCAGCGGCAGTGGCTGGCGTCGAGGCACAGTCAGCCGCTTGACGATCCCCATGAGCACGCTCGAGCAGGGGGAGGGGCATGGCGCGCAGCCGAACTAAGACCAGAACGAGTGATCTGCTGGTGCAGATGACGGCGCCGCACGTGCGTTCGCTGCGTCTCGACGTCGTCGACGTCGACGACGAGCGCGACGAGGACGAAGCCAAGGGCTTGGCGCTCGAGCTGAATGCCATCAGGACCGCGCGCAACGAGGTTCGCTTGAGCGTCACGACCAGCGTCACGGGGCACCCGCGGGTTCGGCTGCGCGCCACGATGGAGATCGGTGTCCGCGTCCAAGACGACGGCGAGGCACCTATCGACGCTGTCGACGCTGCACTCGCTGAAGCACTCGAGCGCGACAGCGTGCCGTACGTGTACCCGTACGTTCGCGAGCTCATCAGCAGCCTCACGACACGTGCCGTTGGGCATGCGTTGCTGCTGCCGGTCGTGGCGCCATCCGAGATGAGGGTGACGGACGTAGCCGTTCCACCCTTCGAGGCGTCCGAGGCCGACTCGGCGGAGGTGTCCCGCACGACCGGCGCGAAGCCGTCGCCCTCGCGCAAGAAGGCCGGGTGAGCGACCGGCTGATGCTGGGCCAGCTGGATCGGCTACCGCGGTTGGTTCCACTACAACGGACGGACCGCTGCGTGGAGGTGTGTTCTGGCGAGGCAGCAGCGCCCGTTCCGGCTGGGGTCAGAACGCGCCCCAGAGGTCGTCACCGACCTCGGTGCCGGCGAGATCGGACAACGAGCGCCAGGGGGCCGCGACCGACGGCCTTCCGGCCAACAGGTGCTGGACGTCGGCCGCCTTCTGCAGCGCGTTGCAGCGCTCGGGCTCGATCGCCTGTCTCGGTTGGCGATGTCTCCGT
>PXAU01000191.1 GCA_003567075.1 Trueperaceae bacterium | reverse complement strand
GGCACGCCGGTGATGATCTGTTCGACCTCCTCGATGGTGGTCTTCTTCGGGTCGACGTCGTTGGCCACGACCTTGCCGCGACGCAGCACCACGATGCGGTCCACCACCTGGAAGACGTGGTGGATGTTGTGGGCGATGAAGATCAGCGAGTGGCCCGAGTCGCGCGCACCGCGCATGAATCGCAAGACCCCCTGCGTCTCTTCGACGCCTAGGTTGTTGGTGGGTTCGTCGAGGATGATCAGGTCGCTGTCGAAGTGCAGCGCGCGAGCGATGGAGACCGCCTGCCGCTCACCCCCGGAGAGCGAGCTGATGGGGGTCGTGGCCGGGATGTCCTTTGTGATCCCGATCTCCTTGAGCAGCTTGCCCGCCACCTCGTTCATCCTGCGCTTGTCCATGCGGTTGAGGAACTTCGGGCCGATCAACGGCTCGCGACCGAGGAAGAGGTTGCGGGCGATCGAGAGTTGCGTCACCAAGGCCGAGTCCTGGTGGATGGTCTCGATCCCCAGGTTGATGGCATCGGTGGTGTTGCGGATCTGCACCTTCTGGCCGCGGATGGAGATCTCGCCGCGCGTGGCGGGCACCGTGCCAGAGAGGATCTTGATGAGCGTCGACTTGCCCGCGCCGTTGTCACCGAGGAGCCCGACGATCTCGTTCTCGCGAACCGAGAAGTCGACGCCCTCGAGCGCCTTGACGGGCCCGTAGGACTTGTCGATGCCCTGCATGCGCACCAGGTCGGTGGCCATGTCAGCTCGCTCCCGACGGGTGCCTGCGGGCCAGGTACGACTGCAGCGCCATCATGGTCAGAATGGTCACGCCGATGAAGATGTTGTAGGCCAGCCCGGGCACGCCGATCAGGACGATGCCGTTGCGCATCATCCGCAGCATGATCACCCCGAGCACCGTGCCGAGGATGGTGCCGCGGCCACCGCCAAGGGCCGTGCCGCCGATCACCACCATGGCGATCACCTCGAGCTCGTAGCCGGTGCCGCTGTTCGGGTTCGCCGCGGCGACGCGGATCGAGCTGGTGATGCCCGCGTAGGCGGCCATGAACGCCGTCAGCATGAACAGCCACGTCTTGGTCACGGCGACGCGTACGCCGCGCGCACGCGCCGAGACCGGGTTGCCGCCGGCGGCTTGGATCCAGTTACCGACGCGCGATTGCGTCATGATGTAGCCGAGCACGAGCGCGAAGCCGACGAACCAGAACATCGAGGCGTAGATGCGGAACCCGCCGACGTAGAAGCTTCCTGCGACGAGGTCCATCAACCACGACTCGGCGCGCCAGGTGCGCTGCGGGAAGCCGCTCGTCGTGTAGAGCGCTACCCCGCGGATGGTCATCATCATCCCGAGGGTCACCAGGAACGACGGGATCCGCAGGCGCGTCACGAACCAGCCGTTGACGAAGCCGATGCCCACCGCGGTGATCAGGCCGATCACGAGGGCGATCTCGAGCGAGGTCACGCCCTCATTGAAGAGCGTCCACATCAGCACCGGGGTGAAGCCGAAGACGGACCCGACGGAGAGGTCGAACTCGCCAGACGTCATCAGGACGGTCATGCCGAGCGCGATCATCCCGAGCTCCGGGGTGAAGGCGAGGAGGTTGCTGATGTTGCCTTGCGACAGGAAGTGGGGGGTCAGGGTCGCGAACACGACGGTCAGGACCACCACGAGCGTGAACGGCAGGAACTCGGGTGTCGAGATCAACTGCCGAACGATCACCGAGCCGATGCGGGGCGAGGGGTTCATGGGCCCTTCCGGTTGGATGTGACGAGGCTGGCGAGAGCGCCAGCCTCGTCGTGCGGTTCAACGTGGGGCACCCGCCGTGCCGATCCGCGCGAGCAGAGCAGGACGGGACCCGAACGGGTGGGCATGCGAGGTCGCGACGTCAATCCTGCATGATCTCGAGGTAGATGCCGGCGAGGTCAGCCTCGTACAGCGTCCCCACGATGATGTCGAAGCCTGGCGGGATGCCGGCCGCGGCCATCGAGGCCACCGACAGCGCCATGTAGCTCGTGGCCTGCGGATCTTGCCACATCGCGGCGTTCACGTAGCCGTCGAGCACCGCCTGGGCCGTATCGGCGGAGTTGCCCCACCCCACGACCGGGATCTCGCCGGCCGGCACACCGACCTGGTTGAAGACCCGCGCGATGCTGCCGGTGACCAGGTCGCCCAGGCCGATGATGGCGTCGATCCGACCGCGGTTCGCCAGCAGGTAGTCCGACATGCGAGTGATGATCTCGGCCTGGTCGAGCGTCGCCTCGGTCACCTCGTAGGTGATGCCGAGCGGGTCGAGCACGCTGGCGGCGCCGCTCGTGCCCAGCACCTGGTAGGTCGCGCCGGGCACCTCGACCGGCATCCACACGAAGTCGCCGGCCTGCACGTGGCCGTTGTCGACCAGGTACTGCGCCCAGCGGCGGCCGATGTCGTAGGTGTCACCACCGACGTAGGCGTCACGGCCGCTGTCGGCGTCCTCGGTGTTCATGAGGATCACCGGGATGCCGATCGCGTGGGCCTCGGCGATGACCTCGTTCAGCGTGCCCGGGTCGGGCGTGCTCGAGACGAT
>PXAU01000114.1 GCA_003567075.1 Trueperaceae bacterium | reverse complement strand
GCGTGCGGCAGCTCTGAAGAGTAAGTATTTTACAACCCGCCCTGAAGGGCGGAAGGAAGGAACGGTAAAATCATATTTCGTTACAACTCAATCATACGGCGCGGCAAGTAAAAAAACGGGAAACCTGCTGGAAAATTCCGCCCGTGGACGCACACCGGGAGATGCTTGAAAGTCCGTAAGGTTCCGGAGGCCTCAAACTCTTGAAAAAAACAAAATTCCGCAGCTTGAATATCCCCGCCCGCTTTTTCCGGAGCGGGCTCCCCCTTTTACCGGAAGCTTAACCCGGCCGGCATTCATGATTTACAAGCGGCGGACACGACCTGCGCTCCTGGCGCAGGGTTGTTGACTCATCGCCAGCCTGGATGACTGCTTGATTCTTTCTATGATTGAACTTACCCCGTTTGACCGCGCCGGAGACAAATTCGACTTGAGCCCGATGCTGTCTATAAAATACAGGTCCGATTCAGCTATATCCCCGGGAGGCTGATGATTCAGCACGCGGAGTATCAGGGAAACTATTCCTCTTGTGATTAGCGCGCTGCTGTCGGCATAAAACTCCATCCTGCCATCTTCGCATTTTCCATATAACCATAACTCTGACTGGCATCCGCTTATTAAATTTTTTTCCGTCTTATATTTTTCCTCCATCGGCTCGAAGTTATCGGCCAGTTTAATCAGATATTCATATTTGTCAAGCCAGTCCTCAAATTCGGAAAATTCCGCTGCAATGGCGTCCTGTATCTCATTTATTTTCATTTATTCATCACTTTTTTTACTTTGTTTATTCCCACGGCTAATTCGTCCACTTCCTCAAATGTGTTATACATAGCGAAGCTGGCGCGCACCGTCCCGCTCACCCCGAGGCGCTCCATGAGGGGCTCCGCGCAATGATGCCCCGTCCTGACCGCTATTCCCAGCCTGTCAAGAACCATCCCCGCATCATACGGATGAATATTATCAAGATTAAAGGATATCGCGCCGCACATATTTTCCGTGTTCCCGTATATTTTCAGCCCCTCAATCTTTTTTAATGCTTTTCGCGCGTATTCATAAACTTTTTTTTCATGCTCCCGTATTTCCCCGAAGCCGACGCTCTCAAGATAGTCTATTCCGGCCCCTAGGCTTATCGCTCCGGCGTAATTGATTGTCCCGGCCTCATACTTGAAGGGAGGGCCCGCAAAAGTTGTATTTTCAAAGGACACCCTGCCGATCATCGCGCTTCCCAGCTGATACGGGGGCATTTTTTCAAGGAATTGCTTTTTTGCATAAAGGACTCCTGTCCCCGTGCCCGCGTAAAGCTTATGGCCGGAAAAAGCCAGAAAATCACAATCCATATCCTGCACGTCAACGGGCATATGCTTCACCGCCTGCGCGGCGTCTACCAGTACGGGGATATCCCTCTCATGCGCGGCATCAATTACCCGCCTAAGGGGATTTACGCAGCCGAGCACGTTGGATACGTGAGTCAGCGCTATTATCCTGGTTTTCCCGTTAATTAGTTTTGCAAATTCTCCGAGAAGAAGATTCCCGTCATCATCAATCGGAACGACCTTTAATTTCGCGTTTTTCCGCCTGCAGCAGACCTGCCAGGGAACGATATTAGAATGATGCTCCATTTGAGTGATTATCACCTCATCCCCCGCCCGGATACCCCAGTCCGCGAAACAATCCGCGGCAAGATTAATTGATTCGGTCGCGCCTTTTGTAAATACTATTTCAGAAGCATCATCCGCGTTTATGAATTTCCTGACTTTTTCTCTTGCCTGCTCCAATTCCCGCGTTGACTGCTCGCCCAGATAATGCGCCCCCCTATGGGGGTTGCCGTTATCGTTTTCATAGAAATCGACCAGTTTTTCAATAACCTTCCGCGGCTTTTGAGTGGTGGCCGCGTTATCAAGGTAAACCAGCTTTCTGCCGTATACTTCCCTGTTCAGAATCGGGAATTCAGCCCTTACCTTTTTCATATCCATTATGCGGCCTCACTTAAAAAGCTCAACCAGTGAAAACCATTTTTTTTCATCCGTAAAAACATTCTGAATCTTCAGCCCCGCCCCCGCGGCAAGTCCGCGTATTCCGGCGTCGGTAAACTTGTGCGAATTTTCCGTATGAATCGTCTCTCCCCTGGAAACGGTTATATCTTCTTTCAGGGCGGGGCTTTTAAACACAACATCCGCTTTCGCTCTCAAATGCATTTCTATCCTTTCCATATGCCTGTTGAAATACGCCGCATGCTCGAAATCATCAGTATCGAAATTCCCTTCCATATGCCTGTTGACAACTTTGAGAATATTCTTGTTAAACCTCGCGGTTACTCCCCTGCTGTCGTTGTAGGCTCTTTCAAGAACGTCAATATCCTTCACCATATCCACGCCCAGTATAAGGCGGTCCCCTTCGTTCATAACACAGCTGAGACTGCCCATGAATTCACTAGCTTCCTGCTTTGACAGGTTGCCGATTGTCCCGCCCAGGAAGAAAAACACCCTCCTCCTCTCTTCTGGAATCCTGTCAAGGTGCCGCAGGAAATCAGCCGGCATGCAATGCATCCTCAATCCCGGGAATTTTCTCGCCAGCAG
>PXAU01000296.1 GCA_003567075.1 Trueperaceae bacterium | reverse complement strand
CTGGCGGTGAACTCGTACGTCGGCAAGAACGAGCTGGTGCGCTTCTACCAGGCCTCGTACTACGAGCTGCCGGGGCTCTTCAGCCCCAACATCCTGGGCCGCTTGTCGCTGTGGATCCTGATCGCGCTCGAGACCATCCACGAGTTCGTGCCCTCCTGGGGCCTCTCGATCATCGTGCTCACCCTCGTCTTCCGTGCGCTGGTGTGGCCGCTCATCACCACCCAGACGAGGGCGATGTTCGGGATGCAGAAGCTGCAGCCCGAGATGCAGAAGCTGCAGAAGAAGTACAAGGACGACCGCGAGAAGCTCAGCCAGGAGATGATGAAGCTCTACAAGGAGGCGGGCGTCAACCCCGCCGGCGGCTGCCTGCCGATCCTGTTGCAGATGCCGCTGTTCATCATCCTGTGGCGCGTGTTCGTGAACTTCGAGTTCAACGAGGGCTTCCTGTGGATCCCCGACCTGGGCCTGGCCGACCCCTTCTACATCCTGCCGGCGCTGTACGTGGCGGTGATGTTGGGGCAATCGTGGTACTCGTCGCGCAACAACCCGAGCATGCTGCGCCAGTCGATGATCATCAACCTGGTCTTCGTCTTCATCATCGTCAACTTCCCGTCGGGCGTGCTGGTGTACTTCGTGGTAAGCATGGGCGTGCAGGTCTTCCAGTACTGGTTGCTGAGCCGCGGCCAACCGCCACCGCCGGCGCCCGTGCCGGCGAAGGCCAAGGGATGAGGGCCGATCGATGGTGAGGAGCTGCCGTGGCTGAACGCGATCTGGATCGCTACCTCGAGGGTCTGGGCATCGACGTCGACGACGACGGTCGCGCCGAAGAGCCGCTGCTGCGTGACGTCGAGGACGACGTACCGGAGCCGGAGCCCGAGTACATCGACATGGAGACCGCCATCAGCACCTACGGCATCGGTGGCGTGATCCCCGACGATCTCGACGCGCGCGAGCGCACCGAGACGTTCCTGGTGCACCTGCTGCTCGACCTCGACGCCGCCTACTCGGTCGACGTGGTCGACCACGACGAGGAGATCCTGGCCGAGATCAGCGGCGGCGACGCCGGCCGCTTGATCGGCAAGGGCGGACGTACCCTCGCCGCGCTCGAGTTCCTGTCCAACGCCGTGGTCAACAAGGGCGACGCCGACCCGGTGCGGGTGGTGATCGACGTGGGCGGCTACAAGCGTCGGCGCGACGAGCGTCTGCGCCAGGTCGCCCAGCGCGCCGCCAGCCGCGTGCGCAAGAGCGGGCACGAGGTCGAGCTCGAGCCGATGAGCGGCGCCGAACGCCGGATCGTGCACATGGCGCTGGCCGACGAGGTCGACGTCTTCACCGAATCGACCGGCGAGGGCCGCGGCCGCCGGGTGGTCGTCAAGCCGGCCGACTGACGGCCGTGCGCCGCGCGCGCCCGCCGGCGACGCCGGCGACGCCGGCGACGCCGAAGCCGCCCCCGCGGACACCACCGGCCGCACGCGCGCTCCCGCCCGCGCAGCTGGGCGCGGCGCATCAGCACGCGACGGCCCTGCTGCGTGACGCCGGGGTGGCGACGCCGGACGCTGACGCGTCCTGGTTGCTCGAGGACGTCACCGGCCTCAGCCCCGCGCGCCAGCGTCTGGTGCTGCACACGCCCCTGAACCTCGCCGCCCGGCGTCGGCTGGCGCGTCGCCTGGCGCGTCGCGCCGCGCGCGAACCGCTGCAGCTGATCCTGGGCGAGACCGACTTCCGCGGCCTGCGCCTGCGCCTACGGCACGGCGTGCTGGTGCCGCGCCCCGAGACCGAGATGCTGGTCGAGCTGGCCCTGGCCGACCTCCCGTCGGACCTGGACGCGACCGTGCTGGACGTCGGGTGCGGCAGCGGCGCGGTGGCCTTGGCGCTGGCCGCCGAGCGGCCGTGCGCGCGGGTGCTGGCGAGCGACACCGACCCCCGCGCGCTGGCCCTGACGCGCCGCAACGCGCGTGCGCTGGGCTTGCCCGTGCGCGCCGTGCGCGCCGACCTGCTCGACCACCCGCGCCTGTGGGCCGCGGCACGCACGGCGCGGCTGCTGCTCGCCAACCTGCCCTACCTGCCCGAGGCCGACCGCGCCGCGCTGCCTCCTGAACTCGCGTGGGAACTGCCCGAGGCGCTGCTGGCAGGTCCCGACGGGCTGCGCCTGGCGCGGCGCTTGCGGGCTCAGGCCTGGCGCGCCCTGCGACCGGGCGCGGTGGCGTGGTGGGAGCTCGACCCGCGCAACGCCGGCGCCTTCGCGCGCGAGGCGCGCATGCTCGGCTGGCGGGGCGTGCGCCTGGCGCCCGACCTGGTGGGCCGGCGACGCTTCGTGCGACTGCTGCGCTGAGGTGGCGATGACGCCGGACGCGCGATCGTCCCGACTCGCCGCCCTACCCCGCGCGCGCCTCGCGGCGCCGCTGCGGCAGGAACCCCGAGAGCAGCAGCAGGCCCGCGCCGATGACGATCGAGGCGTCGGCCACGTTGAACACGGCGAAGTCGAACCAGCCCACCTGGAAGTCGATGAAGTCGATCACGTAGCCGAGCCGGAGCCGGTCGATCATGTTCCCGAAGGCGCCGGCCAGGATCAG
>PXAU01000151.1 GCA_003567075.1 Trueperaceae bacterium | reverse complement strand
CGCGACCTGCTCTCGCGCCTGATCGTGGGCGCGCGCGTGTCGCTGCTGGTCGGGCTCATCGCCACGGGCATCTCGCTCGTGTTCGGGGTGATCCTGGGCGCCATCTCCGGCTACGTGGGCGGCCTCGTCGACGACATCATCATGCGCATCATGGACGTCCTGCTGGCCTTGCCCGGCATCCTGCTGGCGATCGCCATCGTGGCGGCGCTGGGACCCAACATCGTCAACGCCATGGTCGCGATCGCCATCGTGCGCATCCCCACCATGGCGCGCGTGGTGCGCTCGGACGTGCTGGCCGTGAAGAACGAGGAGTTCGTCGAAGCTGCTCGGGCCTTGGGGCAGAACCACGTGATCGTGCTGTTCAAGCACATCCTCATCAACGCTTGGGCGCCGGCACTGGTGCTGGCCACGCTGGGCATGGGCACCGCCATCGTGGCGGAAGCGGCGCTCTCCTTCCTGGGGCTCGGCACGCAGCCGCCGCAGGTGAGCTGGGGGCGGATGCTGTCGGTGGGTCGCGAGGCGATCCGCACCGCGCCGCACGTGACGCTCTACCCGGGGCTGGCGATCACCATCGTGGTGCTCGGCTTCTCGCTCCTCGGCGACGGCCTGCGCGACGTCTTCGACCGGCGGCTCAAGGACACCTGAGCGCGCCCAAGGGGCAACTGCCCGCGCCCTACCGCGCCTGGGCCCGTCGGCTACGGCGCCTTGGCGCGACGGGCACCGCTCGCTCGCCGGTGCGCGCGCGCTACGGTCTGCCGAGCAGCGCTTCGGGCGTGAAGTCGACGCGCGGCCCGGCACCCAGCGCCTCGTAGCGGCTGCGACCGTAGTAGATCGTGGCGGGCACGCGCTGCGAGTTCTGCAGGCGGCGCTCGTCGAAGGCCTCGGGGCGGTGATGCACGGCCACCACCTCGCCCACCACCCAGTCGTGGTCGCCGGTCTCGTGCACCGCCTGGACGCGGCACTCATAGGCCAGGTAGGCCTGGGTCAGGATCGGCACCTCGACCACGGCGCCGCTCGTCGCTTCGAGCCCGAAGCGCGCGAACTTGTCGATGCCGTCGTGGCGGCTGCTGGAGCCGACCGCGGCGATCGTGTGGGCGTGCTCGAAGGGCAGGAAGTGCAGCGCGAAGGCCTGCGCCGCCAGCACCACCGCGTGGGTGTAGCGTTCGCGCCCGAGCGCCACCCCGTAGAGCGGCGGCTCGGCCGAGAGGGCCGCGTGCCAGCCAGCGCTCATGACGTTGCGGTCGCCCGCGTGGGCGGCGGTCACCACCGCCACGGTCCCCGGGTAGTAGCCGAAGAAGCGCTCGGGCGGCGCGCTCACCTGCAGTGGCAAGGCGGCGGACGGCTCGTGCTGGTCGGAAGGCATGCCGCGGAGTCTACCGCCGCGGCGATGGTCGGGCGGTCGTGCCGGCAGCTGCCGGGCGGTCGCGTACGCGTGTGCCGCACGTTCGCGTACGCGGCTGCCGTTCGGTCGCGTCCGCGCCCGCGGTGGTGCATGCTGGGCCCATGGACGACACCCACCTCGAACGCCAAGCCCGTCTTCGTGAGCGCCTCGCGCGCGCCGGCGTGGACGTCGCCATCGTGCCGCCCTCGGGCGACCTCGTCTACCTGACCGGCCTCAACGTGCACCTCTCGGAGCGGCTGGCGCTGCTGGTAGTGCCGACGAGAGGCGAGCCGGCGATGGTGCTGCCGGCCTTCGAGGCCAGCCGCGTGCCGGAGGGTCTGCGCACGCTGCCCTGGCAGGAGGACGAGGACCCGCTGCCGCTGCTCCTGCAGGCCATACCCAAGGGGGCACGCACGCTGGCCTTCGGTGAGCGTGTGTCGGCCAGCGAGCTGCTGGGTGTGGCCGCAGCCCGGCCCGAAGCGCGCCTCCTGCCGCTCGAGCCCGTCACCGGCGGCGTGCGGGCGATCAAGGACGCGCGCGAGATCGATGCGCTGCGCGCCGCCGCCGGCGCCACCGATCGTGCCTACGCGGCGCTATTGCGGGAGCCGCTGGAGGGCCTCACCGAGCGCGCGGTGGCTGCGCGCCTCGCCAACCTGTTGCGCAGCGAAGGGCTCGAGGAGCCGTTCGTGTCGGTCGCGTCGGGCCCCAACGCGGCGTTCCCGCACCACGTGACGGGCGAGCGCGTGATCCGGCGTGGCGACGGGGTGCTGTTCGACTTCGGCGGACGCTGGCGCGGCTACCTCTCCGACGTCTCGCGTACCGTGGCGATCCTGGAACCGAGCGCCCGCCTACGCGAGGTGCACGCGGCGGTGGCGGCCGCGCAGGCGGCCGGGTTGGCCGCCCTCCGTCCCGGTGCCCGCTTGGGCGACGTCGACGCCGCCGCCCGCGGCTCGCTGGCCGCGGTCGGACTGGCCGAGGCCTTCACGCATCGCCTGGGCCACGGCCTGGGGCTGGAGATCCACGAGCCGCCGTACCTGCGTGGCGGCAACGACCAGCGGGCCGAGGCCGGGCACGTGGTGACGGTGGAGCCGGGCGTGTACCTGCCCGGCGAACTCGGGGTGCGGATCGAGGACGACGTCCTGGTCACCGAGGACGGCTGCGAGCGCCTCACCCGAGCGCCGCGCGAGTTGCT
>PXAU01000243.1 GCA_003567075.1 Trueperaceae bacterium | reverse complement strand
TCAGTCGGTCGCCTCGGGCGTGAACGACGCGGTGCCGTATCCGACGCCGATCGACGGGACGGACTCCGTGAGGAGCGCCTCGATGTCTTCGAACACGAAGTGCATCGTCATCGAGCCGGAGACGAAGGCGAGGCCGAGGTGCTCCATCCCGGTCATGCTCTCGATCTCGAAGTGCATGCCGTAGTGGAACATGCCCATGAGTGGATCGAACCCCGTCTCGTCGGCGTAGAAGGTGGCGGTCATGACGCTGCCGTCATCGCCGCGGAGGGTCATCACGCCGTCGGTCCCAAGTCGGCCCTGCAGGACGCGTTGACCGTCCTCCTCCTCCCAGACCAGTTGGCCGCAGTGCTCGCTCTCGGCAACGCCCGGCCCGATGGGGAAGACGAGACCCTCGCCGTGGCCTCGGGCGAGGTAATCCGATGGCACCGAACAACGGCCGTCGAAGGTACTGGTCTCGCCCGAGAGCGGTTCGTCGCCTGCCCACGCGATCTCGACCACGTGCCAGTAGTTCACCGTGACCATCTCCAGGTCGATGGTGTGGCCCGCTGCCTGTGCGGTGGCGAGCCCGAGGGCGAGGATCGTGGCGATGCCGAGTGTGCAAATGAGGCTGGTGAAACGACGCATGGTTGGTTCTCCTTTCGGACGGTGGTTTGAGAGAGCCGGCGCGCCCTTTCGCCGTCCAGGGCAAGGCGGTCGTCTCGTGCGTGGCGCCCGCATGCGTGCTTGGCGTTCGCGCGTCGGTCCTGATCTGGACGCGCGGAGGCAGCGCTGAGCGTCTTGGGTGCGAGCGCTACTCGGCGATCGCGCAGTACGTCACCCGGATCTGACTCGTGAAATGGTTGATCGTGCCGGTCGCGGCGAACACGGTGTGGTTCACGAAGGCGTACTGGGGCGCCATGGTCTGGAGCCATGCTGCGCCATGGAACGGGGTGTCGACATCCGCGGGCACGAAGTCGGGGTCGAAGTACGCTTCGAGCGGCGGCATCGTCGTAGGGTCGCCCGTGTACCCTCGTAGCGCGATGGTCACCGGCGCTCCATCCGGATCCACGAGGAGGGTGCGGACCTCGATCTCGATGACCCCATCGTGCCTGACGAGGGCGTAGTTCGTACCAGATTGGCCGATGCTGCCGGCGAGGAACCCTTCGACGACGGAACCCTCCATCCGTTGCTCGAGTCGCAGTCCCTCGTTCACCACGCCGACGAAGTCCGGTTCGAGCCCTACGCCCTCGATGGTGAAGCAGGTCGGTGCGTCGGCAGTCGCCGCGCCTACGATCGCGAGGGTGGCGATCAGGAGGGTGGCGAGCAGGCGTTTGGTCATCATCTCCTCCAGTCCTCTGCGCTGCACCAGCGCGCGTGTGCGCTGGCGTCTGTTGTGCGTGCTCGCTCGCGTTGAGGTGCGTGGTACCTATGTCGGGCGCATCCTGCCACCTCCTTGGGTCCTTGCGGCGGGTGCGTTGTTTGCGACTGAGGAGCGGCGGTCGGAACGTTGGGCCTCGATGATGTGACCGAGCCCGGTCCGCAGCATGGGTTGAACTTGCCGGGGCCACGTGCCGCGGCAACTCTGGCGCGTGATGTGAGCGTAGTGGGGTTGGCGTTCCTAAAGCGTTCCTTGAGCGTTCGGGGTGGTCGAACCAGGACAGTACACCTAGTGGGTCGGCCGCGGTTGCGAGTGATGTTGGCCTCGCCTCTCTTGGCGCGCCCGACCGAGCAAGAGGGCAACGCCTCAGCCACACCAGAGCAGCGGAGCGCACACGCGCTCCGCTGCCTTCACGCGCCCAAACCGATGTGGGTCGGCCAAGGGCTTAACGGTGGTTGAGTCGGCTGATCACGTCAGCCACTGGTGACACTGCTTTGCAGCGAATGCTGTTAGCGACAGCCAGAGACGTGCTCTGCGAGAGCGAGCGGGTTCGTCTGCGCAAGACCCGAGACGACGCCGCCGAAGGTTCGGCCATCGACACCGTGTGCGGCTGGCATGCCGCCTTTCGCAAACACAGGCGACGCGGCTAGGAACAAGACCGCCACCGTTGCAACGACGACCACCAGTTTGCGTCCCATGCATGCCTCCTCGAACTCTCTCGCGAAGATGCCATCGGCCGGCCCACGGATTGGGAACTCGTAGTTTAGCATTGCAACGAGATGCCGTGTTCGCATCCGAGCATTCACGCAGGTCAATCCACCGCTTCAACGCTGTCGCTTGGGCGCTGCTGACCCGGGCCCATGAACACGTCACGGCTGCTCCCCTCGCGCTGCCGGCCTCGAGCGCGTACTGATGCGACGGCGTCGCCGCCGCGCGGTCTACGGCAACGCATCCAAGCGGCCCGATTGGCCGCGCGACCGCACCATGAATGGTGCCGCTGCGTTCGATTCGCTCGACACGGTGCGCAGCGATGGTCCGGGGGTACCGTCGGGCATGGCCACACCTGTTCGCAACGACCGACATGGCCTCGCACGTCGCTTCGACCGCATCGACCGCTGGGTGTCGACGCGCATGGCGCGCTGGGGCGTCGTCGCGCTCAGGGTCACGCTCGGCATCGTGTTCATCTGGTTCGGCCTCTTGAAGCCGCTGGGCCTGTCGCCTGCCGAGCC
>PXAU01000418.1 GCA_003567075.1 Trueperaceae bacterium | reverse complement strand
TGGAGCCGCACCTCGAGCGGGGTGGTCCCTGGCTGAAGCGTGCGCTGCGGGAACGGGATCACGATGCCGGCGTCGTCGAAGGCCGCCTTGACCTCGCGGGTGATGCTGTTGCGCAGCGCCAGCCAGTTCTCGGACTTGGCCCACACGGCATACAGGTAGTTGATCGACGAGTCGCCGAAGCCGGTCCAGATCACCAGCGGCCCCGGCTCGTCCAGGCACAGCGGGTTGGCGCGCGCCACCTCCTGCAACGTCTTCTCCACGAGCGGCAGGTCCGAGTCGTAGGCGACCCCCACGTTGACGTCGACGCGCCGCAAGGGGAAGCGGTTGAGGGTGGTGATGCGCGCCTTGACCATCGTCTCGTTGGGGATTCGCACCTGCAGGTTGTCGAATGTGCGCAGCTTGGTCGAGAGCACGTCGACGGAGAGCACCTCGCCCGTCACGCCGTCGACCGTGACGATCTCGCCGATGTTGACGGCCTTCTCCGCCACCAGGAAGAGCCCTGCGATCAGGTTGGCGGCCGAGGTCTGCGAGGCGAAGCCGATCGCCACCGTCACGAGGCCGGCGGCGCCGAGCAGGACCGTGAAGTCGAAGCCGAACTGGCGCATCGCCGAGATCCCGAACAGCGCCAAGATGCCGTAGTAGACGAAGCGCGAGAGCAACTGCCTCTGCTGCGCCGAGAGGGTGAGCGTGGTGCGCCGCAGGGCGTAGCGCGCGCCGCGCGCCAACGCCACACCGAGCGCCAAGTACAGGACGGCTCGGAACAGCGCGCCCAGGTGCGCCGGGTCGAGGAACCAGCGGGCCACGCCGACCAGTGGGTCGGGTATCGCTTCGACGCCGTTCACGAGCTGCTCCCGGCGAAGTGCAGCAAGCGGCTGAAGGCGCGCACCACCGCGCCCTTGGCGCTCTCCGCACGCGGCGTGACGAGGCGCTCGCTGGCGCCGCGCGCGCCGAGCGGGACGCCCGACTCGACCTGCACCGAGGCCAGGTCGCCGCTGGTCTCGCGCGTCAGCCGCACCGCGTTGGTCCACAAGGCACCGGTGACGTCGCCGTAGACCGCGAGCTGCGGCACCGGCACCTGCACCCGCTCGAACTGCAGCGGGTCCTGGGCCTTGTTCTCGATCGTGACGGGCGTGAGCGCCAGGTGCGGGTGGCGCGGCACGTCGTCGAGCCGCAGGTACCCGGCGGTGCGGGTGGCGTAGCAGAGCTCACCCATCAGCGTGTTCGGCCCGAACCATGTGTCTGAGGGGCGTTCCAGCGGGAACTCGGTGAGCTTCTGCGGCTGCGGGTTCTCGTCGGCCTGCCTTCGTGTACCCGCTCGAGCGCGCACCACCCGCTCCACCGACAGCACGATCCAGGTGGGCGTACTCACGAACAGTGTGACGCGCTCGCCGGGGCCCACCGACACCGGCGTGGCGGGACGCACGACGAAGGGGCGATCGGCCTGGGCAACGCTCACCAGCAGGCGCTCGGGCGCGTCGGCGAAGCAGAAGCGGACGCGGGGGTCGGCCTCGGGCAGGTCGTCGGGATCGACGGTCCGTGGGCGCTCCGCCACCGGCAGGAGCTCGGCCTCGTCGCCGTTCGCAGCCTCGGGATCGGGCGTGGCGTCGCTGAAGACGCGCCAATCGTGGCGGCGGCGCTCGACCCAGACCTGCGTTGGGCCGGCCGTCACGCGCACGACACCGTCGCGCGCGACGTCGACGGCGCCCCACCAGGCCAGCGGCTGGCGTGACGACGGAGCGGGCACCGGCGTCGCTGGTGACGCGGATGTGCCCCCCGCGTGCTCCGGGGTGCGTTCGGGTCTCGGGGCCATGCTCGCGGACCAGCATACCGTCATCACCGCGGCCCTGACCGGGGCACCTGCCGATGCCTCGGTCGCACGCCAGTCGCACGCCTCCGCGAAGGGCCGGCGCCTATGATGGGGGGCGATGGCAGCGCCACCGGACGCCCCCGACGACGCGTCGCCCGGCGTGAGCGCCGGTCCCGTTCACGCGCACGCTGGTGCAGGGCTGGACACCGACGGGAAGCGCCCGCTGGTGATGGTGGGCGATTACGCCTGGGACGTGCTGATTCGGACGAACACCGCGCTGCTCAGCGGCGGTGACACCTTCGGCGAGGTGCAGCTCGCGCCCGGCGGCAGCGCCGCCAA
The DNA here is from genome assembly GCA_003567075.1 of Trueperaceae bacterium. Lineage (GTDB taxonomy): Bacteria > Deinococcota > Deinococci > Deinococcales > Trueperaceae > CSSed10-48. The sequence continues at coordinate 440 of PXAU01000418.1, read as the reverse complement.
CGCGGCCGTGTGGGCCGCGCGCTGCGGGCTTCCCACGACCTTCGTCGGCAAGGTGGGCCGCGACCGCTTCGGCACGCTGGCCGAGGACGACCTGCGCCGCGAAGGGGTGGAGGCCTACCTGGTCCCGACCGAGGCGCATCTGACCGGGTCGGTGGCCGTATGGATCGACCACACCGGGCAGCGCTCGATGGTCTCGGGCAAGGGGGCGGATCACGCGCTCCTGCCGCAGGAGCTGCCGCGGGCGCTGCTGGCGACCGCCAGGCACCTGCCCCTGTCGGCCTGGGCCCTGTTCGCCGATCCACCGCGGGCCGCGGCCCGGGAGGCGGCCCGGCTCGTGCGAGCGGCGGGCGGGGTGATCTCGCTCGATCCCGGCTCGTTCCAGATGATCGAGGCGATGGGCGTCGAGTTCTTCCTGGAGATCACGCGCGAGCTCGGCCCGA
>PXAU01000123.1 GCA_003567075.1 Trueperaceae bacterium | reverse complement strand
GCCGGTAAGCGCAACCCCGTTTCGAGCTTGTCGAGGATGGCGCGTCCACCGGGGTGGACGGCCCAGGCATCGATCTCGTCGAGGTCGACGGCTCCGGCGCGCAGGAGCGGCGCCACGGCGGCCTCGGCCTCGGCCTCCAGCACCCTCGGCACGTAGCTGGTGAGCACCATCTCGAAGCCGTGATCGCCGATCGTCCAGGCCATGTCCTGCTTGCCGCCTTGGGTGAGGGTGGTGGCGGAGGCGAGCAGTTCGAGCTGCAACACGTCCTCGGGCGCGTCTGGCGCAGCGGCGGCCGTCACCAGCGCCGCCGCGGCCCCGTCGGCGAAGACCGACGTCGCCAGGATGCTGTCCACCTCGCGGCTGGGATCGAGGTGCAAGGTGCACAGCTCCACCGACGCCACCAGGACGACCGCCTTCGGGTCGGCCAGGCAGAAGGCGCGCGCCATCCGCAGCGCCGGGAAGGCCGCGTAGCACCCCATGAACCCCAGGTGGTAACGCTCGGTCGTGGCGGGCAGCGCCAACGCCCGCACCAGATGGTCGTCCACCCCCGGCGCCTGGAACCCGGTGCACGAGACCGTCACCACGTGCGTGACGCGCTCGCGCAACGAGGCCGGAGCGGCGGCTAGCGCGCGCCGCGCCGCGCGCTCCAGCAGCGGCGGTGCGCTGGCGCCGTAGCGGGCGTTGCGAGCACCGGTGGTGGGGCGGCAGAACCCCCCGTTCCGGCTGAAGAGCTGCGGCAAGGGCCCGCCCGGCGCACCGTTCGCGCCGCCCGCTCGCTCCCGAACGTGGGTGCCGCTCGACGAACCGCCGAGCGTCTCGTCCATGAAGTCCGGCAACACGCTCCAGCGCCGGTCGATGCCCGAGGCGGCGTACACCCGCTCCAAGGTGCGGTCGATGCGGCGCTCGCCACCGATCCAGCGGCGCATGATGGCCTTGACGTCCGCCTGCGCGTAGCCGAAGGGGGGCAGCGCCGTTCCGAGCGCAACGATCCGGACCGACATCCGTCGATGATACGCGCTCGCGCGGAGGCGTCCGTAAGCGCTGGTACCATGGCCCGTCATGCACGAGCGAGAAGAGACGACGACGCACGATCCCCGGCTCGCGGCCGCCCTGTCCGGCCGGGTGCCGCTGCGGCTGGGCCAACTGCTGCGCGACGCCGGCGCCGTGCTGACCGGCGCCAAGCGCTGGGTGCTGCTGGGAGCGCTGGCGTGGCTGTCGCTCGCCGTGCTCGCTAGCCTGCTGGGGTTGCTGTTCGGTCTCGGCGAGGTGATTGCTGGCAGCCTCAGCGTGATCGTCACCGCGCCGGTGACGCTGGCCCTGACGATGTACGCCGTCCGTCGCGTGGCCGGCGTGCCCACCGACGGCGAGGCGCTGCTCACCTATCGCCCAGCCCTCGGCCACGTCGTGGTGGTGCTGTTGCTGGCCTCGCTGGTGCTGGCCGGCTCCGAGGCGCTGCTCGGGCCGGTGTGGAGCCTGCCGGTCGTGCTGCTCTACGCCTTGCTCAGCGGTCAGGCGGTGTTCCTGGCCGCGGACCGAGGAGTCGACGCCTTCACCGCGATCGGCTGGAGCGTGCGGGCGTCGCTGCCGGTGTTGCCGACCCTGATCGCACTGCAGCTCACGCTCACGCTGGCGCTCGTCGTCGGGACCCTCGCCTTCGGCATCGGGCTCATCTGGGCGGTGCCGTTCGCGACCCTGGCGCTGGGCGCTGTCTCGTGGCGGCTCTTCGGGACCAGCGCCGAGAGCGCCGCCTGACCTCAGCAGTCGCCGCCACCAGCATGGCGCCGACGCCGGCCGCCACACCGGCCGCGACACCGACCCCGAGCCACGTCCGCGACCGCCCCGCCCGCGAGTCCGCCTCGAGGGCCAGCTGGTCCTGCCACCAGCGCACGCTGAGATCACGCAGGCCCGCCTCGACGTAGCGCGGCAGGAACACCACGGCCGGGATGCCCACCGCGCGCTCGTCGAAGAGCTCGACCACCCGGAAGTCGAAGGCGTCCGCTGGCGATGCGCGCACCGACCCGTCCGCCTGCTCGTGGCGCTGGCCCACCTGCACGGCCACCTCGTAGGCGCTGGCGCGCGGCCCGTACCAGGGCGCCTCACGGACCTCCAGCACGACGCTGAGGTAGCCATCAACGTCCGTACAGACGGGCGCCCGCTGCCAGGGCAGGCTAGCTCCCGTGAAGGTCCGCTCCAGCGACCGCCAGAGTCGCTCGCGCACGAGCCCGGTGGCCACGTCGCCACCCCGTTCGAAGCGCACGTCGAGGCTGGCGTCGTCGACGCACAGGCGCACGCCGGCGAGTTCGCTGACGATGCTGCCTTGCGCCGGCGCCGAGGTCCACGCCAGCAGCACCAGCAAGGCCGGAAGCCAGCGCCACCGCAGCGTCAGCGCGCCTCGGAGCTGGCCCAGGCTCAATACGTCGAAGCCACCATGCCGCCGTCCACCACGAGCGTCTGCCCCGTGACGAAAGCAGCCTGCTGCGAGCACAGGTAAGCTACCGCCGCGGCGATCTCGGCGGGCTCGGCGAACCGCTTGACCGGGATCGAGGACATCACCCGCGCGCGCGCGTAATCGTCGGCGAAGAGCTGACCGAGCCGCTCGGTGGCCGTGTAGCCAGGCGCTACGTTGTTCACGGTCACGCCCTCGTTCGCCACCTCGTTGGCAAGGGTGCGAGCGAACGCGGTGACGGCCGAGCGCAGCGCGTTCGACAGCGTCAGCTCCTGTATGGGCTGCTTCACCGATAGGCTGGTGACGTTCACGATACGGCCCCAGCCGCGCTCGCGCATGCCGGGCAGCACACCGCGGGCCAGGCGCACCGCCGACATCAGCGTCAACTCGGTCGCGCGCGCCCAGGCGGCATCGTCGAGGCTCGCCGGCGGCCCAGCGGGCGGCCCGCCGGCGTTCGCCACCAGGATGTCGAGCGACCCGGCTCGCGCCTGCGCAGCCGCGACCACGTCGCTGACGCCCTTGGCGGTAGCGACGTCGGCTGCGAGCGCGATCACCTCGCCGCCCGCGGCGTGCAGGCGCTCGCGCGCCGCATCGAGACCCGCCTGCTCCCGGGCAGCGATCACCACCCGCACGTCCTCGGCCACCAGCGCCTCGGCGATGGCGAAGCCGATGCCCTTCGAGGCGCCGGTCACGAGTGCCGTCTTGCCAGCGATCTGCAGGTTCATGCGCCAGTCTACGCAGGCGCGCGCACGGAGGGGGTGAGCTGCGCCAAGGCCCGCAGGTCGGCCGCGCCGGCCGCGAACATGGCGACGCGGAGCTCGCGCAGGAACCGCTCCAAGGTGGCGACGACGGCCTCGGTGGAGTCGAGCGCCGGCGCCAGGAGCGGCTGCGCGACGGCGGCCACCTGCGCACCCAGCGCCAGCGCCTTGGCGACGTCGAGACCCGAACGGATGCCGCCCGACGCCACCAGCGGCATGCGCGGCAGCGCCGCTCGCACCTCGCGCAAGGCCGTCGCCGTGGGGATGCCCCACTCGACCAGATCGGGGTGACGGACCTCACCGTAGCGGACCAGGTCCTCCACCTTGGCCCACGACGTGCCGCCAGCGCCGGCCACATCGAGCGCCGCGAAGCCGACGTCGGCCACCTGCCGCGCCACGTCTCCCGAGAGGCCGTGCCCGACCTCCTTGAGCAGCACCGGCGCCGCCAGCTGCGGGACCACCTCGCGCAGGCGCGCCACCAGCCCCGCGAAGGCCTCGTCACCGCCGACCTGCAGCGCTTCCTGCAAGGGGTTCGTGTGCAGCGCCATGGCGTCGGCACCGACGCCGGCGCGAAGCGCCTCGAGTTCCTCGGCGCCGTAACCGCGCAGCAGTTGCGCGACACCCAGGTTGCCGATCAGCAGCACGTCCGGTGCCACGCTCCGCACCGCGAAACTCGTGCGGGTCTCGGGCCGTTCGAGCATCACCCGCTGCGATCCCAGCATCATGCCGAGCCCGAGCCGCTGCGCTGCTTCAGCTAGGTGCCGGTTGACCAACCCGGCCAACTCGGAGCCGCCCGTCATCGCCCCGATGAGCAGCGGCGCCGAGAGCGGCGCGCCCAGGAACGAGCAGCGGGTGTCGACCGCCGCCAGGTCGAGTTCCGGCAGGGCGCGATACGGGAGGTCGAGCTGCTCGAAGCCGGTGGTCCGCCTGGCGTAGGCCGCGGCCCCCGACAGGCACACCTCCAGGTGACGGCCCTTGCGCGCGCTGATGGTCGTGGACATCGGTCTCCCAGTGTAGGCCTTCCCCCAGCGCGCTGGCCCGTGCCAGTCGTACGATGCCGCGATGGATCGAGAGACGCGGCGTCGGCGCGGCCTGGCATGGCTCGTTCCAGCAATCCTGGCGGGGCTCCTGGCAGCCTGCGGCGAGGTGCCCGAGGCCCACCTGACGCTCAGCCCAAATAGCATCGTCATCAGCGGCGCCGCCGACGGCACCCTGTTCGTCGGCAACAGCGGCGAACCCGGCTCGATCCTGCGCATCGCTACCGCCAGCGACGCCGACTGGCTCGACATCGCACCGAGCGAAGGACGCATCGGGGGAGGCGACACGCTCGCGCTCACGGTGTCGATCCGCGCCGAGGTCACGCCGCCGGAGGGCAGCAGCACCACGCTCGACATCCGCACGAACGCCGGCGCCCAGAGCGTCCAGATCAGCGTCCGCCGCGACCTCGGACCCTCCATCTGCGCGCATGGCCTCGACACGATTGGCGCACTCGGCGCGTCGACTGCGGCGGTGCCGGCGTTCGGCGCGTTCCGCGAGGTCGGCGGGCCTCCGGCGATCGCTGCGGCCAGCGTTGCCCGCGAGCCGCGCGAGGTCCTCGTCCGCTACCACGACGACGGCAGCACCCTCGCTCGAGCCGCGCGCGCCGGCGACGTCTCGGCGCGCGCCGGCGCCCAGCTGCTGCGCGCTGGCGCCCCGGGCCAGCACGACCTGCTGCGGCTCCCCGACACCGGCGCCGACGCCGCCCTGCGCGCGCTCGAGGCGGACCCGCGCGTGATGCTGGTCGCCCCCAACGTCGAGGTCCATCGGCTCGGCGTCACACCCGACGACCCCGCCTACCCCGAGCAGTGGTGGGCCTGGTGCTTCGGCCTGCCCGAAGCCTGGTCGGTCAACCCCGGCACGGTGGCGCCCGGCGTCGACAGTGTCGTCCTGGCCGTGGTCGACGACGGTGTCAACGTCAGCCACCGCGACCTCGTCCCGAAGCTCCTGCCCGGCTACGACTTCGCCGAGCGCAACGACGACGTCCGCTCGCTCAGCCCGCACGGCACCCACGTCGCCGGCATCGCCGTGGCGCTGGGCGAGAACGGGGTCGCCATCGCCGGCGCCGCCTACGGCGCCGACGTGCTGCTGCTGCCCGTCAAGGTCTTCCCCGACGACCCCAGCGCCAACGGCACGGTCGACACGCTGGTCAACGGCATGCGCTGGGCCGTCGGCCTCCCCGTCGCCGGCGTGGCGCCCAACCCCCACCCGGCTGACGTCGTCAACTTGAGCCTCGGCGTCGGCGCATCACCGCCCGCCGGCACCGTCGCCCTGTTCGAGGCGACCCTGGCGGACATGCGCGCCCGCGGCGCCGTCATCGTCGCCGCGGCCGGTAACCGTGGCAGCGGTTTCGGCGTCGAGTACCCCGCCCGCGCCGCCGGCGCGATCGCGGTCGGCGCGGTCGATTGGACCGGGCTGCGCAGTAGCTTCTCCACGTACGGCCCAGGGCTCGACCTGATGGCGCCCGGCGGCAGCGCCCACCCGGCCAGCGCCGGCACCTGCCGTCACCTGCTCAGTCTCGGCATCAGCAGCGACACCGCGCTCTTCTGCCAACCCGGCACCTCGATGGCCACGCCCTTCGTCAGTGGTGCCGCGGCCCTGCTCATCGCCGACGATCCGGCGCGCTACCGCGCCGACCCCGCCGCCGTCGAGGCCCGCCTGGCGGCGACCGCCCTCTCCGATGGCGGCATGAACGAGAGCGAGTACGGTGCCGGCATCGCCTGCCCCGACGCCGCGCTCGGCGCAACCAGCCGCTGCGGCTGGCCGGCGGCCGACTGAGCGATCAGGGCCTCCACGCCGACCGGCGCTGGCGCGAGGCGACCGTTCAGAGCAGCGCCCACACCACCGTCAGGATCTGCGTCACCACCACCAGCAACAACGCGATCGACACCACGCCAGCGACCTCGCCCACGCGCCGGCCGACGGGCAGCCCCTGACGAGCGAACCCCCACAACGCGCCCCCGACGACGCCGCCCACGTGCCCCCACAGCGACACGTTCGGGATCCAGACGGAGATCAACGTGATCAGCAGCATCCACTGCACGAGCGAGCGCGTGAGCGCCCGGTCGTGGGGCGTACGGCTCCGCAGCACGTCGGCCAGCAACGCCCCGGCCACACCCAGCACGCCGCCGGAGGCGCCGATCAGCAACAGGGTGTCGCCAGCCTGCGCCACGCTGGTGAGGTACGCCCCCATGGCGGTCCCCGCGACGAAAGCGGCCAGCAGGTCGCCCCAACCGCGGCGCGCCTCGTACACCCGGCCCAAGTCGAACAGCACCCACAGGTTGAAGCCGATGTGCACGATGCCGCCGTGCACGAACGCGTACGACAGGTATCGCCACCAGGCATCGGCGAACGGGAACCCCGGCAGGCCCATCCCGAAGGCGGCCGCGATCGAGCTCGCCTGGATGCGGATCGCACCGACGACGAACGCGCCCAGGTTCAGGTCCAAGGCGGTCTGCCCGAGGTAGGCCAACGCCAGGACCCCGACCAGGCTGGTGGTGGCGCGACCGCTGCGGCGCGGCCGCACGGGCGGCGGCACCGTCTCACCCCACGCCTCGAGGCGCTCGGCGTAGCGGCGGCGGCGCCCCTCGGGCGCCACGCGAGCGGCTTCCTGGTACACGCGAGAGGCGACCGGGCGATCGCCGGCGACCTCGGCGGCGCGGGCCACCAGCGCGTACAGCTCGTCCGGTGGCACGCCGACCGGCGGCTGCTGCAGGGTCTGGCGTACCTTGCGCAGGTTGCCGCGCTCGGCGTCCACGCGCGCCTCGGCCAGGACGGTGCTGCGGTACCCGACGGGGCCTTGCGGCCCGCGCTCGAAGCGCGCGCGCATCACGCCGGCCAGGGCGTCCGCCTCGTCCACGCGTCCCAGGGCCAGCAGGGCCTGCACGCGGGCGCCGTCGGCCAGGTAGCTCGGTTCGCCCTCACCCGCCCCTGGAAGCGCCAGCAGCGCCTGCCACTCGCCCTTGGCCGCCAACGCCTGGGCGCGCATGGCGACGTCGTCGCGACGCGGCATCCGCGTGAGCGCCGCGTCGGCATCCCCCTGCTGGAGCGCGGCCTGCACCACCACACGGCGAAGGGCGTCGCGTCCAGGTTCGCTCCAGTAGAGCACCGCGATCAGGCCGTCGGCCATGCCGTAGCGGCGCGCACGGGCGGCCGCCATCACCAGCAGCGGGGCGGCCACGAAGGGCGTCGTCAGGAGCAGCGCGAGGCTGCGCACCGGCGCGCCGACCGGCGTGCCGCTCACTTCGATCACCGCCACGGTGCCTGCCAGCACCGCCGAGGCCAGCGTCTTGAGCGGCAACTCGCTCCACGGGTCGGCCAGCCGCCGTGACCACGCCACGCCGTACGCGCCGAGCAGCGCCACGGCCAGGAGGAGGAACACGTCCTGCGTCACGCCCTGCAGCCTATCGTCTCGAACCGGCCGCGACGGTGCCGCCGACCCCCGAGGCGGACGCGCGGGTGTGAGCGGTCCCCCGCCCGTGCGCTGGCTATGATTGCGGTGAACGCCATCGCGTCACGCCGGCGCAGGGAGTCGGCCGTGTTCGAGAGCCTGCTCGCCGCCATCTTCGTCGCCCTGGGGTACCTCCTGGGGACCGTGCCGACGGGCCTGCTGCTGGCGCGCACGCGGGGCATTGACCTGCGCCGCAGCGGCAGCGGCAACATCGGCGCCACCAACGTGCTGCGCGCGATGGGACCGTGGGCGGCCCTGTTGGTGGTGCTGGTCGACCCGCTCAAGGGCGTCCTCGCCGTCGGCTTGCCGGCGTTGTTGGGCCTCGATCCCTGGATCGTCGCCGCCACCGCCGGCGCCACGGTGCTCGGCAACACCTTCAACGTGTTCCTCGGCTTCAAGGGCGGCAAGGGCATCGCCACCAGCATGGGCGTCTTCGTCGTCATCGACCCGTTGGTGACGGTGCTGGCCATCCTGCTCTTCACGATCACGCTGTGGCTCACCCGCTTCGTGTCGTTGGCCTCGCTGCTGGCGGTCACCGGCGGACCGCTGATGCTGCTGGCACGCCTCAACGCCGATCCCGACGTGGTCGCGGCGGCCCCGAAGCTCACCCTCGCGTTCGCCATCATGCTGATCGCCTACGTGCGCCATCGCGACAACGTCGCGGCTCTGCGGCGCGGCACCGAGCGGCGCCTGGGCGAGCCGCGCACGACACCGCAGGACCCCACCGCGGGGAGTGCCCACGGCGACCCGGCGCGAAGCGCCTCCAGCGCCGCGCAGGGCGAGCGTGAGCGCGACGGCGAGCGTGCAGCGAACGACCCCTCGACCGCGACCAAGCGCAGCCTGGCAGGCGCTGGTGAGGTCAGCGGGTCGTCGCCACGGCACTGACCGACGCGCCCCGACGACGCTTCGAGAGGTTGACCAGCACGACCCCGGCCACGACCACCACGCCGCCCACCAGCGTGAGCGCGCTCGGGACCTCACCCAACCACCACCACGAGAAGAGCAGCGCGAACGCCGGTATCAGGTACAGCCAGGCCGTCACGAGCGTGGCCGGCGCCCGCGACAGGGCCAAGGCGAAGAGCGTGTACGCGATAGCAGACGGGAACACCCCCAAGTGGAGCGTCGCCAGGCGCGACAAGGGGCCGGCCTCGACCACGGCGGCGCCCAGACCTGGCAGGAACACCAGCATCGGCAGCGTCCCGCACCAGGTCACGAAGGCCGTGAACTCGAGCGGGCGGTAGCGCCCCAGCAGCGGCCGCTGCAGCACCGCGAACCAAGCCGTAGCGACCGCCGCCAACAGGATCAGGCCGGCGTAGGGTTCGACCACGAGCGCCGCCGCGTCACGTGCGTCGCCGACCACGATCAAGCTCACGCCCAGCAAGCCCAGGGCCGTCCCGAACCAGCCCATCGGACCGAGCCGTTCGCGCAGCACCAACCAGGCGATGAGCGCGGTGATGGCCGGGGCGGTGGCGATGATCAGGCTCGTCGCGCCGGCCGAGACACGCTGCTCACCGGTGTTGAGCGCCAGGTGGTAGGTAGTGATGCCGAGCAGTCCCAAGCCCAGCAGCGCCGGCACGTCGCTGAGGCGCGGCAGCATCCGCGCCCGGGCGACGAGCAGGAAGGGCACGAAGACGGAGGAGGCCACCAGGTGGCGCGCCAGCGTCAGGTGCCCCGGCGACAGACCCTCGAGCCCCAGCTTGATGGCCGGGAACGCCGACGCCCACAACACAACCAGGCTGGTGAGGGCGACGACAGTGCCGGCACTCACGCAGGCAGCTCGACCGGTCGTCCGCAGGCACAGCGTTCACCGTCGCGCACCATCGTTGTGACGCCCTCGCGGTACCAGAGCGCGTCGCAGGCCGGGCAGCGGACCTCGGGCCGGCGCAACGAACGGATACGCTCGGGGCCCACCCAACGAGCCTCGCCGCACCAGTGGCACACCACCTCGGCGCCGCCCTCCTCGGCGATCATGCGTTCGCGCTCGGCCTCGCTGAAGTAGGCCAGGGCCTCGACGGCCTTGGTCTCGCTGCAGCGGCAGCGGAAGGTCAGCGGCAACGCGTCCTGCGTCAGCAGGCTGAGCTCGAGGCCCCAGGTCAGCTCCTCCATCGCCTGCAGCAGCGAGCCGTTCCCGAGCCTGTCGGTCAGCTGACCGAAGGCGCGAACGTTCGCCTCCAGCAACGCCAAGGCCCCGTCCTCGGCACCCGGCAAGGCCTGCAGCACGACCCCGCCGGCAGCGTGCACGCGCGCATCGCGCCCCGGCTCGTAGGCGACGCCCAAGAGCACCGCGGAGGCGACCTGCTCCGACGCCAGCAGGAAGCCTGCCACGTCCTCGGCCACCTCGCCCGAGGTGAGCCGCACGCTGGAGGCGTAGGGGTCGCCGTACGGCGCCTGCGACCGGATCACCTCGATGTCGCCGTCACGGCCCAGCCCGCCGCCCACGTCGAGCTTGCCGTCGCAGCGCGGCGGCAACTCGACCTGCGGCTCGCGCACGTACCCGCGCACGCTGCCGTCGAGGCCAGCGTCGGCGATGACGCCTCCCAGTGGACCGCCGCCGTCGAGCTTGAGCGTGACCCGGTCCTGGTGACGCTTGAGCAGCACGTGGCCGAGCAAGAGCGCGGCCGTGAGCGTTCGGCCCAGTGCGGCGCCAGCGGTGCGACTGGCCTCGTGGCGAGCCAGCGCCTCCGCGACGAGGTCGGTGGTATCGGCTGCGACCACGCGGACGCTGCCGTCCGCCGCGAGGCCGCGCAGGAGATGCGCCATGCTGGTCCTCTCGCGCAGCCGCACCGGGACGGGCCCCGCGGCCGCATGCGTGCGCGAGTATACGCGGCGGTGCGGCGTCAGGGCGTCGCGGCGGGCTCGACCCCAACCTGCGGACCGAAGCGCTGCCGCAAGCGCCGCAGCGTCGCCGGCGGGACCAGTTTGCTCACGTCCGCCCCGAAGCCGGCGATCTCCCGCACGCGCGTGCTCGACAGGTACGACCAGCGCGCCGCGGTCATCACGAAGAGCGTCTCGACGTCGCGGTTCATCTGGCGGTTCAGGTGGGCCATCTGGAGCTCGTACTCGTAGTCCGAGATGGCACGCAGACCCTTGACGATCACGTTGGCGCTCGCCTCCTGCATGAAGCCGACCAGCAGACCTTGGAAGGTGGCCACGTCCACGTCGGGCATACCCGCGACCGTCTCGCGCACGATGGCCGTGCGCTCATCGATCGAGAAGCAGCCATCGTTCTTGAGCGGGTTGTTCACGACGGCCACCGTCAGATGGTCGAAGAGCCGGCTGGCACGCCGGATCACGTCGACGTGCCCGTTGTGCAACGGATCGAAGCTGCCAGGGTACACGGCGCGCACCATGCGACCAGTCTACGCGCCCGCGCCGGGCGCGGCGCGGGCGCCGGCGGCACCGGCCGGCCGCGCCGCCATCAGCCGGGCCGCGCGCCAGACGCACGCGTGCAGGTGCCAGACGGGATCCCCGCCGCGCTTCATGGCCACGTCCGCCGCCACCACCGTCTCGACCAGCGAGCGCAGGTCGGCCTCGTCGAGGCGGCCGGCGATCGCCAGGGCCTTGCCAGCGGCGAAGGGGCTGGCCTTCAACGCCGCGGCGGCGCGGCCCCGGTCGAGGCCTGGATCGTCGTCGCGCAGCCCCACGCAACCAGCCACCAAATCGACCTGCCAGCTGAACGCGCCCATCACCCGGATCGGTGCCTCGCCCGCCTGCAGGAGCGCGTCGAGCGTCGCGAAGGCGGCGGCGGCATCGCCCGCCATCACCGCGTCGATGAGTTGGAAGGCGTTGCGGGCCGCCGGCCGCTGCACCAACTCGGTCACGCGCTGCGGCGTGAGTTCCTCGTCGAGGACGCGCAGCTTGGCAAGCTCTGCAGCGATGCCGGCGAGGTCCTCGCCGAAGAGGTCGGCGAGGGTCGCAGCCACGTCGCCGCGCGAGCGGAGGCCGAGCGCTTCGAGTTCCGCCCTTACCCACCGCACCAGGTTTCCGTAGCGCGGCGTCGG
>PXAU01000204.1 GCA_003567075.1 Trueperaceae bacterium | reverse complement strand
TGAGAGCGAGTGTAGCAGCGCGCCGGCACGCCTGCCGCTCCGCTGGTAGGCTTCGGGCCATGCGCATCGATCGAGACGCCGCCTACGCCTTGATGACCGAGTGGACCGAGAGCGAGAGCCTGCGGCAGCACATGCTGGCGGTGGAGGCGGCCGTCGCCGCCTACGCCGAGCGGGAGGGCGCTGACGTCGACCTGTGGTCGGCGACCGCGCTGCTGCACGACTTCGACTACGAGCGGCACCCGCACCTCGGCGAGGGCGGCCACCCCTTCGTCGGCGTGGTCCATCTGCGCTCGCTGGGCGCGCCCGACGCGATGTGCGAGGCCATCCTGGGCCACGCGGACCACACCGGCGTGGCGCGCTCCAGCCGCTTGTCGAAGGTGCTCTACGCCTGCGACGAGATCACCGGCCTGGTGACGGCCGCGGTGCTCGTGCGCCCGGACAAGGCCATCGACGGCCTCGAGCTGAAGAGCCTGAAGAAGAAGTTCAAGGACAAGGCCTTCGCCCGGGGCGTGAACCGCGACGACGTCAGGCGCGGTGCCGAGGAGCTCGGTGTCGACCTGTGGGAGCACGTCCAGTTCGTGCTCGATGCGATGCGGGCCCGATCGGCCAGCCTGGGCCTCGACGGGACGAGCAACCGCGGGCGCTGACGCCGGCGCGCCAGTCAGCCCGCAGCCGGTCCGCCAGCCAGCGCGCCATGGCGCTGGCGCCTCAACTCCGCGTCACGGTATCGGACGCACGTTCCAGCGCCAGCTGCCGTCGGCGTCGCGGCGCACGGGCGGCCACACCACCCAGGCCGCCCGGCCCTGGACGGTGTCTGCGGGTACGGGACCGAAGGCGCGCGAATCGCGCGAGCCGAGCGGCGAGCGATCGTCGCCGAGGACGAACAGGTGGTCTTCGGGGACCAGCACGTTGGTGAGGCCGAAGCTCGCTGGCCGGCGCGGGCTCAGGTGGGGTTCGGGCTGCGGCACGCCGTCGACGAGGACGCGGCCGGCCTGCAGCTCGAGGGCCTGCCCGCCGCGGGCGATCACCCGCTTGATCACGAAGGGACCACCCGTGATGCGTTCCAGCAGCGTGCGCGGCGTATCGCCGGGGGCGCGGAAGTACACCACGTCGCCGCTGCTCCAGCTTCGCAGGCCGAGTCGCACCGCCCAGGTCTCGTAGCGGGGCACCAGCGCCCGCTCTCCATCGAGCAGGCTGGGGGCCATGCTGTTGCCCTCGATCCCGACGGTGGTGCCGACGAAGGTGACCACCAGGAAGGCGACGACGAGCGCCTCGGCCCAGCGCCGGAACCAACCACCACGCGCCTTGCGCGGCGCTGAAGCGGAAGCCGTGCCCTCAGCCCCGGTCGATGCCGGCGGCCGGAGCGGCGGCCCGTGCATGGGGTCAGTCGTCACGGGACTCGGGGACCATGGCGAAGGCCTCCGGCGGCGACAGCCGCCGCCAGTTCCACGCGTCGTCACGTCGTGGCGGCCAGATCACGGAGGAGGCGCGACCCGCGATGGTGATGCTGCGGACGGGCCCGAACACCCGCGAGTCCTCGCTGCCACCGCGGGCCCGCTGCCGGTTGTCGCCCATGATCCAGTAGTGGCCGGGTGGGATGACGATGTCGTGGACGAAGGGCACGCCTTCGGGGGCGTCGGCCGGGATCGGCGCCAAGGCGTCGAGGGTCGTGCCGTAGTAGAGCTGCACCCGAGCGTCGTCGACGGGGACCGCCGGCAAGGGCGGCCCGTCGGTGAGGGGGAGATCGGGGAAGGCGGTGCCGCGCGGCGTCAGCCCGAAGCGGACGACCAGCCCCTGCACCTCGCCGCCGCGCTGCACGACGAGCGGGAAGTCCTGCCGGTCAGGTGTGATCTCGCCGCTGTCGCTGATGAAGCCCTGGTCGATGGCGTGCCCGTTGACGATCACTTCGCCGGCCTCGATGCGGAGCCGGTCGCCCGGCACGGCCACGACGCGCTTGATGAAGAAGGGCCGGTTGCCGGTCTCGATGGCGCTCGGCGAGTTCGCCGGATCACGCACCACCACGATGTGACCGCGTTCGTAGCCGGGCATGATGCCGGCGCGGCGCAACCAGGTCTCGTACTTGGGGATGAACACGCGGTCGCCCGTCAGGAGCGACTGGAGCACGTTGCTCGAACCGACCCCGCCGTCGAGGTTGGGACGCATCGACGAGCCGACGACACCGACCGTGTTGAACACGAAGGTCACCACCAGGTAGGCGATGACCAGCGCTTCGGCGTAGCCACGGACCTCCCGCCAGAAGCGCGCGCGGCGCGAGGCGGGCGGCCCTTCCGGGCGGGGGCGCCGCGCGCGGCGCTTGGAGGGAGCGGGCATGGGCGTCAGTCTACCGTCCCCGGCGGCGGCACCGGCTCGGCCGTCGGCTCGCTGCCGGCCTCCCGCGTGGGCGCCTGCACGGCGCCGATCGCGCCCGCGGTCGGCAGCCAGCTCGGGTCGCTCACCAGGGTGCGGCCGCTGCGCGGCGCCAGGGTCACGTCCAGCACGTCGGCGCCGGGGAACCGCTCGCCGCTCGTGACGTCGACCAGCGGTGGCGTCGCACCGGTGGCCCACAACGGCAACCGGACCCGCGTCGGCTGCTCCCCCCGGTGCTGCACGACCACCACCAGCTGCTGGTCGAGCACGCGCGCGAACGCGTGCACGTCACCGTCGGCCACGAGCGTGCGCAGATCGCCTCGGGCCAACGGCGGCGCCCGCCGCCGCACGTGCGCGAGGCGCTGGTAGGTGGCCAGCAGCTGCTGGTCCCAGCGGTCTTCGTCCCAGGGGAAGGGGCGCCGGCAATCGGGGTCGCCCTCGCCCTCGAGGCCGATCTCGTCGCCGTAGTACACGCAAGGCACGCCCAGGTACCCGAACAGCGCGTGCGCGGCTGCGGCTGCCGCGCGGCGGTCGCCGCGCACGCGCGTCAGGAAGCGCGGCACGTCGTGTGAGCCGAGCAGGTTGAGTTGCGACAGGGCCAGCTCGAACGGGATCTGGGCGCGGGCATCGCTCAGCCAGCGCTCGAGACTGGCGGCGTCCAGCGCGAGCGGCTCGCCCCGTTGGTCGACACCCGCCCAGAAGGCCAGCAGCGGTCGTTGGAAGCCGTAGTAGTTCATGGCACCGTCCTCCTGGTCGCCCTGCAACCAGGGGCTGGCCTCGAAGAAGTGCTCTCCCAGCACGTAGGCGTCGCTTCGCTCGGCGCGAATCGCCCGCCGGATGGCGCGCACGTGCGCGTGGTTGTTCCCGGCGCCGGCTCCCTCGCCCAGCATGTGGATCACGTCCAGGCGCCAGCCGTCGATGCGCCATGGCGGGCGCAGCCAGCGGCGCAGGATCGCGTCGTCGCCGCCGTAGACGTCGCGGCGGACGTCGGCTGAGGCGAAGTCGAGGACCGGCAGGGTCCTGGTCCCGCGCCAGCCGCGGTAGCTGTCCCGATCGTCGGCGTCGTCGAACACGTAACGACCGCGGTGCTCGGCGTCCGGACCTTGGTAGGCGCCGCCGGAGTCGTGCTCGCCCCAGCGGTCGAACCAGGGGTGGCGCTCCGAGGTGTGGTTGACGACCGCGTCGAGGACGATCCGCATGCCGCGCGCCCGGAGGGCGTGCAGTAGGCGCTCCAGGGCGGCCTCGCCGCCCAGGTGCGGGTCGACGCGCTCGTAGTCGACGGTGTCGTACTTATGGCTGCTGGGTGAGGTGAAGATGGGGTTGAGGTAGAGCGTCGACACGCCCAGCGCCTCGAGGTAGGGTAGCGCCTCACGCACGCCGTCGAGGTCGCCGCCGAAGAACTCGCGGGCGCCGTGCACGCGAGAGGGCGTCTCGTCCCAGCCGCGGGCTGCCACGGGCTGGCCGCCGTAGGCGTAGGCGCCGTCGCGGACGTTGCTCCGCTCGTCACCGTCACGGAAACGGTCGGGGAACACCTGGTAGGCGACCTGGTCCCACACCCACGCCGGGGCCTGGTAGCCGTCGACGTGGCGGAAGTGGCACGCCAGCGGCGGTGGGTGAGTGTGGAGCCCGGCCTGCGACAACCAGCGTTGGTCGGGGCCGAGGAGGCAGCGGAAGACGTAGCGGGTGGTCGGCTGGGGCGGCGCCAACGGCACCAGCGCCTCCCACCTGCACCAGCCGTCGTCAGCCTGCGCCGGCAGCAGCGTCATGGCGTCGAGCCGCTCCTCGTTGTCGGGCTCGCTGCGCACGTGCACGGAGACGGGTCGCTGGCCGTAGGTGTGCAGGCGCACGCGCAGCGATCGCGCGCCGGCGTGCGCCTCGGTGATGAAGGGCCCGGGTGGGTGGACAGCGTGGAAGCGCGGGTCGGGGAGGTACACCGGCGTGAGTCTAGCAGCGACGCCGCGGTGTTCGCGCCGCGGCCTCCCGGCGCTTCACTCGCGTGGCGTCGGTACCCGCAGCATCACGTCGACCTCGCGGGTGACGCCGTTTCGCCACAGGAGGAGCTGCACCACGTCACCCTCGCCCTTGCCGAAGACGATTCGCTGCAGGTCCTCGGCCCGCACGACGGCCTGTCCGTCGGCTTCGAGCACGATGTCACCGCCGGCCGGGTACTCGCGGCCGTCGACGGTGGCGACGAAGGTCGGACCGGTGACGCCGGCCTCGGCGGCCGCCCCATCAGGATCGACGCCGGTGATGACGAGCCCCTCGTCGGGCAGGTTGAGCGCTTCACGGACGTTCGCGGGGAACGTGTCCACCGGCGTGATCGTCACGCCCAGGCGGGGCTGGTCGGGATCCATCGCGGCGGCGGCGATGCCGCTCAGGCCGCCCGCCTCGAGCAACGGCAGGCTCTCGGCGAGATGCGTCACGGGCACCGCGAAGCCGATGCCGAGGTTCCCGCGCTGCCCGCCGACGCCGACCGTGGGGATGATGGCGGTGTTGACGCCGATCAGGTTGCCGCGCGAGTCGAGCAGCGGTCCACCGGAGTTCCCCGGGTTGATCGCCGCGTCGGTCTGGATCATCTCGATCTCGATGCGGCCGATGAGCTCCAGCGTCCGCCCCACGGCCGACACGATGCCGGTGGTGACAGTCGATTGCAGCCCGAAGGGGTTGCCGATGGCGATCACCTTCTGGCCCACCCGCACCGGTTCCTGGCTGAGCGGGATGGCGGGCACCTCGGGCAGGAGATCGGGGTCGTGCGCTTCGAGGAGCGCCAGGTCGAAGTCGGGGTTGGCGCCGAGCACGCGAACCGGCACGGGTTCGTCGAGATCGGGGAAGAGCACCTCGATGCTGGCGCCCTCGAGCAGCTCGACGCTGCCGGGTTGCAGGGCGGCCGTCACCACGTGGAAGTTGGTGATGATGCGCCCCTGCTCGTCGACCACGAAGCCGGCACCGGCGCCGCGGCGCGGTTGCGGGGTCGGCGGCGCCTCGGGGAGGCGGAAGAAGTCGCGGAACTGCGGCGGCAGGCTGTCGCGCAGGGGGGCGAGCGGGTCTTCCGCCTCGCCGAGGATCTCGACGCTGACGGCCACGACGCTGGCCCCGAAGTGGTCGACGATGTCGATCGTGTTCTGCTCGTCGGCGAGGAACGCGGCGGCCTCGTCGAGGTTCGTGCCGACTTGGGCCTGACCGACATGGCTCCAACCGAGCAGCAGCGCCAGGATGAGTGCCATCGCCGCGATGGTCGAGCGAGAGGCTGTGGGGACGGTCGAAACGTGTCGCATGATGCCTCCGGGAGGGTATCCGTGGGGAAGCGGCCGGGCCCGCGGGCACGACCGCGAGCGCACCCGTTGCACGCTCACCGGTTCGCTATCGCAGCATACGTGGATGAGGCTTCAGCGAACGTTTCGTGATTTCGATGTGCCGTCACAGCTGGTCGATGTACCATCACGCGCGACGATGCGGTGCCCCGCTGCCCGGTCCAGCGCCAAGACCGCTACGAAGGCGATCGTTGCCACCACGCCCGCGAGGATCCAGCCTTCCGGTCCCCATGCGCCCGGCGGCCACACCAGCCGGTCCTGAAGGAGCTCGCCACTCGTCCACGGCCACACCCGCCGCAGGCTTGCCAACATCACGCCCAGCAGGGCCGCCATGGTGGCGTCGAGCGCGCGTCGCAAGAGCAGGTCGAGCAGCCGGGCGACGGTGGCCAGGCCGACCAGCGCGCCCACGGCGAACGGCAACAGCGTCATCAGGTCCAGCGTCGCGATGGCGCCGATCACGCGTCCGTACTGCCCGAGCAACACAAGGATGAAGGCACCGGAGATCCCGGGTAGGACCAGTGCGGTGATGCCCACGGCCCCGGCGAGGAACACCGACCAGAGTGAGTCCGACGTCGTCTGGGGCGGGCCCGAGAGCAACCACGTGGTGACGGCCCCGGCCAGCACGAACGTCAGCACTGGCGTGCCCCGCCAGCGCACGACGCGCCGGCCCACCAGCACGGCGGCGGCCAGGATGAGCCCCACGAAGGCGGCGTAGAGCGGGACGTGGTAGAGGACGAGCGCGCGCTCGATGACCCGGGCGAGCAGCAGCACCGCGGTCGCGATGCCGAGCGCCAACGGCGCCAGGAAGGGGGCGTGCGCCGCGTGCCAGGCAGCGCGCACGCGGCCGCGCGCCAACGCCTGCCAGGGCGCGAGCGACGTGACCGCACGGAGCGCCGCCACCAACCGCTCGTAGACGCCGAGCACCAGCGCCATGGTGCCACCCGAGACGCCCGGGACCACGTCCGCCGTGCCCATGGCGAGGCCGCGCAGCACGAGCGTCCACCACCGCGGTCCGTCATGCACCGCGACACGCTAGCACGTTCGCCCGGCGCGGCGGCGCGCGCGAGGCCTGGGGTAGGCTGAGGCCATGCAGAGCGATCACGAGTCCCAGCGGGAAGGTGTGCCTGACGAGCAGGAACGCGCTGGCGCGAGCGCCGAGCACCTCGAGCACCTGGCCGGCTCGTTGCTGTGGCGCATCGGTCGCCCGTTCGAGGACGGGCCCGTCACCGTGCGGGTGGGCCTGGCCAGCGCCGCGCCGCTGTTCGCCGAACTCCCGCGCTTGCGGGCCGCGACCGACCAAGAGGTCGAAGCGGCGGTCCGTAGCGGCGACGTGCAGGTCGAGTGGGTGGGGCCTCGGGCCACGGGCCGGTCATGACGTTCGACCACGACGTCCGCTTCGAGCTCGAGGTCGCGCTCGCCCCGGAGGCGGCACTGGCCTTCGTGCGCGACGTGCCCACCAGCCTCGCGCGCGCGGACTTCCTGCGCGACGTGGCGGTCGGTCCGCCCGATGGCGAGCGGACCTGTGTCGTGACCGCCTCGCTGCCCGTCAACGCGGCGCTCTTCGGGCAACGCGACCTGCCGTTTCGCTCACGCCTGCACCGCACGCCCGACGGCGCGCGCTTGGAGGGTTTGCCGCTCGACGCCTCCGGACCCGGTTGGGCGCAGGTCTCGGGCTCGGCGGTGGTGACGCCGACGAGCGGCGGTAGTCACCTCGCGTACGCCTTCGCCATCCGTGTGCACGTTGCCTTGCCCGAGCCCGAGCGGTGGGGCGGGCAGGCGCTCACGAAGATGATCGCCTACACCGCGAGCACCGTGCTGGCGCGCGTCACCGACGCGTTCCCGGCTGCCGTTGCGAGCGCCGCCGAGGCCGCCGCCGAGACCGCAGCGCGCCGAGGCGGGTACGCGGTACCGGCGGCCGTCGGCTGATCACTTGCCGACGCAGAAGCGCGCGAAGACCTCCGCCAGGGTGTCCTCCGCCACCTCCCCGCGACCGGTCACGGCCGCCAGGGCCTGCAGGGCGGTCTCCAGGTCGAGGCCGCGGAGATCGTCCGGCGCGGTGCGGGCGCGGATCACCGCCTCGCGCGCCTCGCGGAGCACGGCCTCGTGGCGCTCGCTGATCAACCAGGCCTCGTCGAGCGCCGCGTCGCCGACGACGGCCTCCTCCAGCGCTTCACGCAAGGCCTCGAGGCCGCTGCCGTCGGCGGCCGACACCCGGACGAGCCCGGGAACGCCGAGCTCGGCTGCCGTCCAGACCGCTGCCAGGTCGGCCTTGCTCGCCACCCACAGCGTGCGTGGCCCGGCCAGCTCGCGCACCAGGGGGTGGTCCTCGGCGTCGAGCGCGCGGGCGCCGTCGATGACCGCCACCACGACGTCGGCGCCGTGGGCGAGGTCGCGCGCGAACCGCACGCCGGCCTCCTCCAAGGCGTCGGGCGTGGCGCGCAAGCCGGCCGTGTCGATGGCGGTCACCGAGACGCGACCGAGCTCCAGTGGCGCCTCCAGGTAGTCACGAGTGGTGCCGGGCACATCGCTGACGAGCGCACGCTCGTACCCCAGCAGGGCGTTGAGGAGGCTCGATTTGCCGGCGTTGGGTCGCCACACCAGCGCCAGGCTGGCACCCGCACGTGCCGCTCGACCGGCCCTGGCGCTGGCGAGCAGCGCATCGATCTCGCGCAGCGCGGCCTCGAGCGGTGCTTCGACGTCAGCATCCGGTACACCCTCCTCGGGATAGTCCAGCGTCGCCAGCACGGCCGCGTACACGCCCCTGAGGTGGGTCTGGACGGCGTCGATGCGCCGTGACAGGCCGCCGGCGAGGCCGATGCCGGCGTGCCGCCGCGCGGCCTCGCTGCGCGCGTTCACGAGCAGCTGCACGCTCTCCGCTTGGGCCAGATCGAGCTTGCCGGCAAGGAAGCCGCGCAGGGTGTACTCACCCGGGCCGGCCGGCCGGGCGCCGCGCCGGATGCAGGCTGCCACCACCGCGCGCACCACCGCCGGCCCGCCGTGCACCTGGAACTCGACCACGTCCTGACCAGTGATCGACGCCGGCGCGCGGAACACCAGCAACACGCACTCGTCGAGGGGCTCGCCGTCGTGCACCAGCCAGCCGACCAGGAACCGGCCTCCGGGCACGCTGGTGACGTCGCTGCCGCCCCTTGGCCGGAACAGCGCCGCGGCGATGGCGACGGCCTCCGGTCCCGAGACCCGGACCACCCCGATCGCGCCGGTGCCGGGTGCGGTGGCGATGGCCGCGATGGTGTCGTCGGTCGGGGGGAGGGGCATGGTAGGCGCTTCGAGGGCCCGCTGCGCGAGACGCGCTCGGCGACTCACGGTATCATCCCGCCGGAGGCCCAGCATGGACGTCGTGTACGCCATCCAGACCATCGCCACCCCGTGGCTCGACACCCTCATGACGTGGATCACCGACCTGGGTTCGGAAGAGGCGTACATCGCCATGGTCGTCGCCGTGTACCTGGCCGTCGACGCCCGCGTCGGGCAGAGGCTCGGGGTGCTCCTCGTGACCAGCTTCTTCATCAACCAGTACGCCAAGGGCTGGTTCGACACGCCCCGACCCTTCGCGCTCGATCCCGACGTGGTACGCACCCAGCGCGCGCTCGAGGGTGCCGGGGGCGCCGGCTTCCCCAGTGGCCACGCGCAGAGCAGCGCCACCTTCTGGCTCTACGCCGCGGTGTTGGCGCGCCGTGTCTGGTTCTGGCCCGTGGCCGTCTTCCTGGTGGCGCTGATCGCCTTCTCACGCCTGTACCTGGGCGTGCACGTCCCGGTCGACATCGCCGGCGGGCTCGCCATCGGTGTGGCGCTGGTGCTGATCGCCGTCGCCTTGCAGCGAAGCGGCCTGCAGCTGCCGACGGTGGCGCTCGTCCTGATCGCCCTGGCGGTGCCGTTCACGCTGCACCTGCTGGCGCCGACGCCCGAGTCCGACCTGCTCGCTGGCGCGCTGGGCGCGCTGGTGTTGGCGCCAGCGTTGCTGCAGCACAGGACCGACGGTCCGCTGCTGGGCAGGATCGTGGTGGCCCTGATCGGCGGGGCGTTGGCCTTCACCGTGCTGACCGCCACCAGCGTCTACCTGCCCGAAGCCGTGAAGCGCGATCCCGTGGGCGGCTACCTGCGTTACCTGGCGCTCGGCCTGTCGGGGTTGCTGGTGGCCCCCTGGATCGGGCGGGCGTTGGGGCTGGTGCCGGGTCCGCGGCGGCGGTGAGGCGGCTGCGGCTGCTGCTGGAGTACGACGGCAGCGGCTTCGCCGGCTGGCAGCGCCAGCCGAGCGGCGAGCGCACCGTGCAGGGCGCCCTCGAAACCGCGTTCGCGCGGCTGCCGGGTGCACACGGGAGCGTGCACGCGGCCGGCCGCACCGACGCCGGGGTCCATGCCCTGGCGATGGTGGCGCACGTCGACACGAGCGCGGCGATCCCGGCGCCCAAGCTCCGACTGGCGCTCAACGCGCACCTGCCGCGCGACGTGGTGGTGCTGGCGGTCGAGGAGGCCGCCGCCGACTTCGAAGCCCAGTTCCACTGCCGCTACCGGCGCTACCTCTACCGGCTGCGCCCGCTGCGCGACGACGCTCGCGGCGCCGCCATCCACCGCCAGCGCTGGTTGCCGGTGTTCGCCAGGCTCGACCTCGCGGCGATGCGCGCGGCCACGGCAGCGTTCGTCGGCGAGCACGACTTCGCCGCTTTGGCAACGCGCGAGACCCGCTCGACGCGGCGGACGGTGCACCTGTGCGACCTGCGCTTCGAGCGCGGCGAGGTACGCGTCCACGTGGCCGCCGACGGCTTCTTGCGCAGCATGGTGCGCACGATGGTGGGCACGCTGCTGTCGGTCGGCAAGGGGGCGCTGGCGGTGGAGGAGGTGCCCGCCGTGCTGGCCTCGCGCCGGCGCGAGCGGGCCGGTCGCAACGTCCCGCCGCAGGGGCTGTACTTCGTCGAGGCGGGGTACGAGCCGTGGGATCACGGCCGCTCGGAGGCCGCCGTGCGTGACCTGGTCGTGTGAGACGCCACGTCGGCGGCGGGGCCCGGCGCGTATCATCCGACGCATGGGAAGCGAACGCGACGCCCCGAATCCCGTCGTGCTGCGGCCGTTGGAGGCGAACGATCTGGATGTCCTGCGGGCTCTGGAAGCCGCCTACGCCGAGCGGACTGGGATGCCGGCCAGCATCGACCGCGCAGGCGTGCACCACGTTGCCCGTAGCGGGCACGCCTTCGTGGCGACACGGACCGGAGATGCGTGCGGGATGGTGCTCGCGCACGCCATCTGGGACGGTTCGCGGCCGGGGGTGAGCGTCACCAGGCTGGTGGCCGCAGGCGACGACCCGCAGGTGCTCGCGCGGCTGCTCGAGGCGCTGGTCAAGTCCGCCTATGACGCGGCCGTGTACGACCTGGTCGTCGACCTGCCGGAGACCGATGCGGCCGGACGGGCTGCCGTCGAGGCGAGCGGTTTCGTGGCGCAACCCCTCAGGCGCTACGGGCGGGTGCTCGGTTCGCGCGCGGCGGGCCCGGCGTGAGCGGTCGTGGGCCTGGCCCGGCTGGCGCGGACCACAGCCGCGTGCTGCTGGGCGTGCGCGGCCTCGATACGGACGCCGCACGCGCCAAGGTGCAGGCGGCGCTGACGCGGTTGCCTGGGGTGCACGGTGTCGAGGCGGCCGGTCCGCAGCAGCTGCTCGTGCACTACGACGCCGGCGAGACCACCGTGATGGACATGATCCGGGCAGCTCGGAGGCTCGGCTTCCTGGCCGGGATGGGCTGAGGTGGCAACCTTCGTGGCGGTCGCCCACCTGCAGCTGCGCATGCCCTGGGTCGGCTCGCTCAAGGCCAAGCGCGGCCTGGTGGTACCGCTGGTCGAGGGCCTGCGGCGGCGCTACTCTCTGGCCGTCGCGCGGGTGGCGGGCCAGGACGCCTACGACTGGGAGCGCATCGCGCTCGTCGCTGTGGGCACGGACGCAGACGCGCTGCGAGGCGTGATGGAGGCGGCCGAGCGCTTCGTCCTGGCCGGCGGCGTGGAGCTCGCCTGGCGTCAGGTCGACGTCGAGC
>PXAU01000142.1 GCA_003567075.1 Trueperaceae bacterium | reverse complement strand
TCGTGGCGGCGACGGCCGCGCGCAACCGCCTCGTGGGGGCTGACCTGGTGGAGTTGGCGCCGACCCTCGACCCCACAGGCCGTTCGGCCCTCGTCGCCGCCCGCGCGCTGATGGACCTGTTCGCGGCGGCCCGGCGGACACCACGGGAGGCGAGCGTGGGTGAGCGGCACGACGCGCCGGCCTCGCCGGCGAACACCATCGATACGGCCGCGGGAAGGGGACGACCATGAGCGCGCGACCCGGCACCCCGAGCGTCGAGAGGCTCTTCACCGGTATCGGCCAGCTCGTGACGCCGAGCGGGCCTGGCGCCAAGCGCGGCGCCCAGCAGTCCGACCTGCAGGTGCTGCACGACGCCGCCTTGGGGGTCGAGGGCGGCCGCGTGGCCTGGCTCGGCCCCGCCGCCGAGTGGCGCGGGCAGGCCGACGACGAAGTCGACTTGGGCGGCCGGGCGGTGGTGCCTGGGTTGGTCGACCCGCACACCCATCTGGTGTGGGGCGGCGATCGCTATCGCGACCTCGACGAACGCCTCGCCGGCGTGCCGTACGAGCGCATCCTGGCCCGCGGCGGCGGCATCCGCGCCACCGTGCGGGCCACCAACGCGAGCGATCAGGCACAGCTGGTGCACGCTGCCCTCACCCGGCTCGACGATCTGGTGGCGTCGGGCGCCACCACCGTCGAGGTGAAGTCGGGCTACGGCGCCAGCGTGCAAGGCGAGCTGGCGCTGCTCGACGCGATCAAGGGGGTGCAGGCGTCGGCCGCGGTGACGGTGGTGCCGACGCTGCTCATCCACCTGCCCGATCCGGACGAGCGGGCGGCCCACCTGCAGGCCGTGCGCGAGCGGCTGATCCCGGAGGCTGCGGCGCGGGGCCTCACGAAGCGCTTGGACGTGTTCGTCGAGCGCAGCGCCTTCAGCCTCGAGGAGGCCGAGGAGTTGCTCAGGACGGGACGTGCGCACGGACTCCAGCTGACGCTGCACGCCGACCAGTTCCACGCGCTCGGCGGGGTCGACCTGGCGCTGCGCATGGGCGCCCGCTCGGTGGATCACCTGGAGGCGTCGGGCGTCGAACAGGTGGCGGCGCTCGCCGACGGCGACACCGTCGCGACGCTGCTGCCGGGCGTCTCGCTCGAACTCGACCTGCCCGGTGCGCCTGGCCGAGCGCTGGTGGATGCGGGCGTACCCGTCGCGGTCGCCAGCGACCTCAACCCCGGCTCCAGCCCGCTCTTCGCCACGTCGTTGGCGTTGGCGCTGAGCCTGCGCGTCAACCGCTTGCGACCGGCCGAAGCGCTGGTGGCGGGCACGGTCAACGCCGCCGCGGCGCTCGGGCTCGACGACGTCGGCTGGCTCGGCGTCGGCGCCCGGGCCGACCTGTTGGTGCTGCCCGAGCGTGACTGGCGCTCGCTGGTCCACGGTCTGGGCGGGCCCGGACCGTTCGAGGTCTACGCTGCTGGGCGCAGGGTCGACCGAGGCGGCCGCGTCGCCGAGGCGCCGGCGTGAGCGGCGGCGACAGCAGCTCCACCGGCCCGTCCAGCGGCCCCTCCATCGGCACGCCCGCCGGCCCGCCGCCAGGGGCGGACGGGGGCTCGGCCGCGGCGCCGCCTGCAGGCAGCGTCGAGATCGGCAACACGCTCGACCTGGCCGGCTTCGAGGCGGTGGTGTGCGGCGGCGCGCGAGCGCGGCTGGCAGCTGAGGCCCGCGAGCGAGCGCAGCGCTCGCGTGACCTGGTCGAGCGCATGATCGCCGAGGGCGAGCCCGTCTACGGCGTCACCACCGGTTTCGGCAAGTTCCAGGCGGTGCGCATCCCCAGCGGTGAGCTGCGGGCGCTGCAGCGGAACCTGATCGTCTCGCACGCCATCGGCGTCGGCGAACTGCTGCCGACCGAGGTGGTGCGCGGCATGCTGCTGCTGCGGGCGCACTCGCTGGCGCTGGGCGCCTCGGGCGTGCGTGTGACGTTGATCGAGCGGCTGCTCGAGCTGCTGGAGCACGGCGTGCACCCGTTGGTGCCGTCGCAGGGTTCGGTGGGCGCCTCGGGCGACCTGGCGCCGCTGGCGCACATGGCGCTGGCGGTGATCGGCGAGGGCGACGTCGAGTACCAGGGCACCGTACGCCCGGCGGCCGAGGTCCTAGGCGAGATCGGCCTGCCGCCGCTCGAGCTCGAGGCCAAGGAGGGCTTGGCCCTGGTGAACGGCACCCAGGCCATGGCCAGCCTGCTGGCGCTGGTGCTGCTCGACGCCGACGTGCTCCTGCGCAGCGCCGACGTGGCGGCGGCGATGAGCGTCGAGGCGCTCCAGGGCAGCCATCGCCCCTTCGACGAGGTGGTGACGCGGCTGCGCCCGCACCCTGGCGCCGTCCTCGTCGCCGCGAACCTGCGCTCGCTCCTGCGCGACTCGCCGCTCAACGCCGCGCACGCCGAGTGCGACAAGGTGCAAGACGCCTACTCGCTGCGGGCCGTGCCGCAAGTCCACGGCGCCGTGCGCGACGCGCTCGCCTACGCCCGGAGCGTGCTGGCCGTCGAGTTCGACTCGGTGACCGACAACCCGCTCGTGGTGGTCGACGAGGGGCGCGCCATCTCGGCGGGCAACTTCCACGGTGAGCCGCTCGCCTTGGCCGC
>PXAU01000122.1 GCA_003567075.1 Trueperaceae bacterium | reverse complement strand
TGCAGGTGCGCTACATGCGCGAACGCCAACCGCCCTTCCGGGTGGTGGTGCCGGGCAAGGTGTTCCGCAACGAGGCGGTCGACACCACCCACGAGGCCCAGTTCCACCAGCTCGAGGCGCTCGTGGTGGGCGAGCACGTGACCATGGCCGACATGCGCGGCGCGATCGAGGCGATGGCAGAGGCCCTGTTCGGGCGCGGCACCCGCACCCGGCTGCTGCCCACCTTCTTCCCCTTCGTCGAGCCGGGCGCGGAGTTCGCCATCCGCTGGATCCACCCCAAGAGCGGCCGCGAGGAGTGGCTGGAGCTGGGCGGCTGCGGCATGGTGCACCCGAACGTGTTCCGCGCGGTCGGTTACGAAGGCGTCTCGGGCTTCGCTTTCGGCTTCGGCCTGGAGCGCATGGCGATGGTCACCTACGGCGTGAGCGACATCCGCGACCTCTACCGCGGCGACGTGCGCGTGCTGCGCCAGTTCCGGGGCGTGGCATGAGGGTCCCGGTCGACGCCTTGGCCGAGCTGGTGCCCGACCTGCCCGAGGTGGACGAACTCGTGAGCATCCTCGACGGCCTGGGCCTGGCCGTCGACAGCGTGCTGGAGCTGCCGGGCGCCCCGGCGGGCGCCGTCGTGGCCCACATCGAGTCGGTGCGGCCGCACCCCCAGGCGGACGACCTGGTGATCGCCAGCGTCGACGTCGGCGAGGGCCGCGCCGGTGCCGCGCATGCGCGCGACGGCCGCGTCGAGGTGGTGTGCGGCGCGCCCAACGCGCGCGCCGGGCTGCGCAGCGCCTGGGTGCCGCCGGGCACCTTCCTGCCGGCGATGGGCACGACCCTGGCAGCGCGCGAGGTGCGCGGCGTGACCTCGCAGGGCATGCTCGCCAGCCCGCGCGAGCTCGGGCTCTACGACTACCAGGGCGGGCTGCTGGTGCTGGGCGACGACCTCACCCCCGGCGCGAGCCTGGCCGAGGCCTGGGGCCCGAGCACCGTGCTGGAGCTCGAGATCACCCCCAACCGAGCGGACGCCACCGCGCTGCTGGGGGTGGCGCGCGACGTCGCGGCCAAGCTGCGCGTGCCGCTGCGGCCCCCGGCGCAGGCTGCCGAGCTCGACCCGGGCGACCCATGTCTCGACGACGGCCTGCGGCTCGAGATCGATGACGAGCAGGGCTGCCCGCGCTTCACGCTGCGCCGCATCGACGATGTGCGCGTGGGACCAAGCCCGGTCTGGCTGCAGCGGCGCCTGGCGGCGCTGGGCCTGCGGCCGCGCTCGAACGTCGTCGACCTCACCAACCTGATCACCTTCGAGCTGGGTCAGCCCTCCCACGCCTACGACCTGCGGGCGCTGCACGACGGCGTGCTGCAGGTGCGCCGCGCGAGCCCCGGCGAGCGGCTCGTGACGCTCAACGAGGAGGCCCTCGAGCTCCACCCCGAGGACATGGTCATCGCCACCCCCGACGGCCGCGGCGGCAGCCGCGCCATCGCGCTGGCGGGCGTCATCGGCGGCGCCGGCGACTCCGTGCGGGCCGATACGGACGCGCTGGCGCTGGAGGTGGCGCTCTTCGACCGGGTGCGGGTGCGGCGCACCGCGCGGCGTCACAAGCAGGTCACCGACGCGCACTACCGCTTCGAGCGGGGCGTCGACCCGAACCTGGCGCCGCTCGCCTCGGCGCGCATCACCGCACTCATCGAACAGGTGGCCGGCGGGCGTCCCCACCCCGGCCTCAGCAGCACCGGCGCCGACGTGCGCGCCGCCGCCATCGCCTTCAGGCCCAGCCGCGTCGCCTGGCTCACCACGCTCTCAGTGCCGCAGGCCGAGCAGCGCGGCATGCTCGAGCGGCTCGGCTGCGAGGTGGCGATCCCGAGCGACGCGATCGGCGGAGCCAACGGCCATGAGGCCGCCGACGCCGGCGGTGAGCACGCTGGCGGTGAGCACGCTGGCGGTGAGCACGACGGCGGTGAGCACGACGGCGTCGAGGCCGTCGCCTGGCGGGTCACGCCACCGAGCTGGCGCGTCGACCTCGCCATCGAGGAGGACCTGATCGAGGAGGTGGCGCGGCTGCACGGCTTCGAGCACATCGGCAGCAGCGTGCCGAGCATGGCCTTCGTGCCGCCCACCGCCGATCCGACCCACCGCCGCCTGCGTGACGCGTTGGTCGAGGGCGGCTTCCTCGAGACGATCGGCTACGTCTTCACCGGCGCCGCCGAGCTGGCCGCCGCGCGCGCGCCGGAGCCGCAGGTACGGCTGGCCGAGCCGCAAGGGCTCGAGCGCGCGGTGCTGCGAACCGCCCTCTACCCGGGGCTGCTGGCCGCCGCGCGCCTGAACCACGCCGAGCCCGACCTGGCGCTGTTCGAGATCGGCCGCGTCTTCGAAGACGTCGAGCACGAGCGCCTGGCCCTGCTGCTGCGGGGCGAGCGGCTGCAGGCCGGCTGGCGCGCCGGGGTGCCGGTCGATTTCTTCGTGGCGAAGGGTGTGCTCGAGCAGCTGGCCGAGCGCTTCGGGGTCACGCTCGAGCTGCGTCCCGAGGCGCCCTCCCACCTGCACCCGCATGCCGGCGCCAGCGTGCTCTGGGACGGTCGCGCGGTCGGGCACATGGGTCGCCTGCACCCCGAGGTGGCCGCCGCCTTCGAGCTCGGCGAGACGTACCTGGCCGAACTCGAGCTGCCGCTGCCGAGCCGCGCACCGGCGCTCACGCCGGTGCCGCGCCAGCCCTTCGCAGAGCGCGACCTGGCGGTGGTGGCGCCGCTCACGCTTCCCTACGCCGAGCTGCGCGCGCGCCTGGCCGCCGCCGCCGGGCCGTACCTGGCGAGCCTCGAGCCCTTCGACGTCTTTGAAGGCGCCCAGGTGGGCGCCGGTCACCGCAGCGTGGCGCTGCGCTTCCGCTTCCGGCACCCCGAGCGCTCGCTCGCCGACGCCGAGGTCGACGAGCGTATGAAGGAGGTCATGGAGGCGGCTCGCGCCGCCGGCTACACTCTACGGACATGACCGTCATCGACGTTGCGCTCGTGCTGACGATGGCCACCCTGGTAGCGCTCGCGGCGCAACGGCGCTTGGTCGGGCTGATGGTGGGTGCTGGCGGCGCCTTGGTGCTGCGGCCGCTGCTGCTGCTGGCCGACATGAACCCCTGGCTGGGGCTGTTCGGCGCGTTGCTGATCGGCCTCGGCTTGGCCCTGATCGGGCGCCTGCTGCTGCCGGCTGGCGGCGGCAGAGGCTGGCTGGTGCGGGTGGCGGGCGGCGCGGGTGGCGCGGTCCTCGGTGTGGCTGTGGTGCTCACGCTGGTGACGTCGCTGCCGATCCAGCGGGACGCGCTGAACCCCAACCAACTGCGCTACCCGTCGCAGGAGCTCCCCCTCACGGTGCGCCCGCTGGTCGAGCGCAGCCTGCTGGTGCAGTTCGGTCGCGAGGTGCTGTTCGCGCCGCTGCTGGTCACGCAAGAGCCCCGCTCGCCCGAGCGCGCCGCGGTGACCGCTGCCCTGCACGGCTGGGTCATCACCGGTGAGCCGTGGCGTCTGCGCCCTTGAGGCGGCTGGTGGTGCGCTAGCCTGGGGCCACGAGGAGGTGCTTGGCTGCCATAGGCGAGGACGAGAGAGCGCAAGCCCGTCGCAGCAACGACGCGACGGTGACGAGGCGGAGGGCCCTGGGGCCCGCGCGCGCGACGGCCGCGCGGCGCGCCTGGGGATACGGGCGGACGCCCGGAAAACGCGAACCGCCCACGCGGCATGCGGCCTTCACCAGGCCCAGCCCCGCGCCACGACGGTGGCAGCGGACGACGTGCGGCACCAAGTCTGCGGGCCCCTCCTGAGCACGACCCATCACTCGCTCCCCACGGGTCGATCGGGGTTCGCCACCCCACACCGTTGAACACGTACCTCGACGCACGGACGGCCGCCAACGCGGCGGCCGGGCATCCGGCCGCATTGGTCGGACGCGGACGCGGTGCCGGTGCGCGCCGCGCTGGAGGACGGGACATGTGTGGGATCGTCGCCTACGTGGGCGGCCGCGAAGCGGCCGACGTGGTGGTGGACGGGCTGCGGCGGTTGGAGTACCGCGGCTACGACTCATCGGGCGTGGTGGTCGCGCCCGGGGCCGGTGCGGCGCTGCAGGTGGTGAAGCGTGCCGGCAAGCTGAGCGTCCTTCAGGACGCCTTGCGCACGGTCCGCTTGGGCGGCGCGCTGGCGCTGGGGCACACCCGCTGGGCTACCCACGGCCGGCCCAGCGACGCCAACGCCCACCCGCACCTGAGCGAGGACGGGCGCCTGGCGGTCATCCACAACGGCATCATCGAGAACTACCTGCCGCTGCGCGAGGCGCTGCAGCGCGACGGCCACGTCTTCGGCTCCGAGACCGACAGCGAGGTGCTGGTTCACCTGATCGAGCAGGCCTACGCCGGCGACCTGGCCGCGGCCGTGCGCTCCGCCTTGCGCCAGGTGCGGGGCGCCTACGCGCTGGTGGCGGCGCACGCCGGGCACGAGGAAGTGGTCGCCGCGCGCGCCACCAGCCCGCTGGTGGTGGGCGTCGGCGAGGGCGAGCAGTGGCTTGCCAGCGACGTGCCGGCCCTGCTGCCCTACACCCGCCGGGTGGCCTACCTGTGCGACGGCGACGTGGCGGTCATGACGTGCGCCGGCGTGCGGGTCACCGACATGGACGGCCGCGAGCTGGAGCGGCCGGTCGAGACCGTCGACTGGGATGCCGAGGCGGCCGAGAAGGGCGGCTACGCGCACTTCATGCTCAAGGAGATCGAGGAGCAGCCCAGCGTGCTGCAGCAGACGCTGGGCGGTCGCTTCGCACCCGACGGCCGTGACGTGCTGCTCGACCTGTCGCTCGATCCCAGCGCGATCGACCGCATCGTGATCACCGCCGCCGGCACCGCCGCCTACGCCGGCACGGTGGGTGCGGCCCTGCTCGAGACGCTGGCACGCGTCCCGGCCGGCGTCGAGATCGCCAGCGAGCTGCGCTACCGCGACCCGGTGCTGGACGAGCGCACGCTGGTGATCGCGGTGTCGCAGTCGGGCGAGACCATCGACACGCTCGAGGCGGTGCGCGAGGCGCGTCGGCGCGGCGTCCCCACGCTGGCGGTCCTGAACGTCAAGGGCTCCAGCCTGGCGCGCGAGGTCGACGACGTGCTCTACGTGCACGCCGGCCCCGAGATCGGGGTGGCGAGCACCAAGGCCTACCTGGCGATGCTGGCGGCCTTCGCGCTGCTGGCGGTGCGCTTCGGTCGGGCCCGCGGGCGTCTCGACGACGAGCGCGCCGAGGCGCTGCTGCGGGGCCTGCGGGGCCTGCCCCAGGCGCTGGAGGCCGCGCTGGCGACGCGCTCACGCGCGCGCGAGTTGGCCGAGCGCCTGGCGACGGCGCGCAGCGCGCTCTTCCTGGGCCGCGGCATCAACGTCGCCAGCGCCTTCGAGGGCGCCCTCAAGCTCAAGGAGATCTCCTACGTCCACGCCGAGGCCTACGCGATGGGCGAGATGAAGCACGGGCCCATCGCGCTGATCGAGCCGAGCGTGCCGGTGGTGGCGATCGCCACCACCTCGGCGCGCTACGACAAGACCATCGCCAACCTGCAGGAGGTGCGCGCCCGCGACGGCGTCGTGATCGCGATCGCCAGCGAGGGTGATGGCACCATCGCCGCGCACGCCGACGAGGTGATCGAGGTGCCGCGCGTCGACGAGCTGCTCTCGCCGCTGGTGAACGTGGTGCCGCTGCAGCTGCTGGCCTACGAGACGGCGCTGCGGTTGGGCCGCGACGTCGACCAGCCCCGCAACCTGGCCAAGAGCGTCACGGTGGAGTGACGCGCGTCGCCACGCACGGCGCGACGTGCGACGCCGCTGCACACGCCCGCGCTCAGCGGTTGCTGACGATCCAGTACAGCGCGAAGGCGATGCCGAGCCAGAGGATCCAGCGCAGTGCCCGGCCGCGGCCTGCGCTCCTCGAGCCGCTGTTCCCCGACCTGAGACGCGAGCGCGCCTGCTCGGCCTCGCGCCGGCTGGCCTCGCGCTGCGCCCGCTTCAGCGCTTGCACGCTGCGTCCCAGCTGGCCCTTGCGGCGCAGCGCCACGCCCAGGTTGTGGTGGGCGTTGGCGAAGCCGTCGTTGAGCCGGATGGCACGCTCGTACGAGTCGATCGCGCCGTCGACGTCGCCCTCCTCGAGCTTGATGTTGCCGAGGTTGGTGAGCGCCCGGTAGTGGTTCGGGTCGAGCTCGAGCGCCTGCTCGAAGCGTTCGCGTGCCGCCGCGCTCTCGCCTTCGTACACCGCCAGGGTGCCGAGCAGCGTGGCGGTCTCGGCGGGGTAGACGCTCCCGGCGACGCGCGCGAGGTGCTCGCGCGCCGCATCGGCCTCGCGCCGGTCGAGCGCACCGGCCGCCTCCGTCAGGCCCTCCAAGTCGCTCTCCAGCGCCTCCCAGTCGAGCCCTTCGGGCCGCTCGTCGATGCGCTCGAAGGCCTGCCGGGCGCGCGGATAGGCCTTCTCGCGCAGCGCCGCGAGCACGTCCGAGAGCCCTTCCAGCGCGTTCTCCATGGCTGGGTCGTCGCCGGTTTGCAGGCGGTACGTCTGTGCGGCCAGGTCGTAGCGACCACGCTGCGCGTGCTCGGTCCAACCGACGACCGTGGCGTCGTCGCTCATGCGTCGTCTCCCATCACGTCACCGTACCGCGCCAGGTACGCGCGGGCCGACGCCTCCCAGGAACGGTCGTGCGCCATGGCCCGGGCCTGCATGCGGGCCCAGGCCGGGGTGCCCCAGCGCGGGCGCGCCAGGGCGGCGGCGCCTACGAACGCGGGCGCGCTCGCGTCCTCGAACACGAAGCCGTCACGCTCGTGCGCGACGGTGTCGATCAGGCCACCGGTGGCGCGCACCAGCGGCAGCGTGCCGTAGCGCTGGGCGATCAACTGCGCCA
This sequence comes from Trueperaceae bacterium, assembly GCA_003567075.1. Taxonomy (GTDB): domain Bacteria; phylum Deinococcota; class Deinococci; order Deinococcales; family Trueperaceae; genus CSSed10-48. The sequence continues at coordinate 4,868 of PXAU01000122.1, read as the reverse complement.
GCCCGCACGGCTCGAAGCGGCTCGGCACCGCCAGGGCGTCGCTGCCGGCGTAGATGCGGTGCGCCAGCGCCTCGTCGTGCGTCAGGCGCACCGCCACGCGGCCCGGGGCGGCCGCGGCGGCGGTCTTCGCGTCGCGCTCCAGCGCCGCGTCGCCGCGGCCCAGCAGCGCCAGGCGCCAGCCCTGCGCCACGAGCGCCGGTACGGCCTCCAGCAGCAGGTCGATGCCCTTCTGGTCGGCCAGGCGCGAGACGACGCCCAGCACGGGACCGCCCTCCTCGAGGTCCAGCTCGCGCAGCAGCGCGCCGCGGCACGCGGCCTTGCCGCGCATGTCGCCAGCGTCGTATGCCGCGGGGAGGTGCGGGTCGTTGGCGGGGTCCCACACGCGCGTGTCGAGGCCGTTGAGGATGCCGACGAGGCGCCGTCCCAGGGCCCGGAAGGTGGTGTCGAGGCCGAAGCCGTACGCCGGCTCGGTCAACTCCTGCGCGTAGCGCGGCGACACGGTCGTGACCAGGTCGGCGAAGCCGACCGCTGCCCGCAGCAGGTTGGCCTCCTCCTCGTGCTCGAGGTGGCTCCCGACCAGTTCCAGCGGCAGCCGGGCCCAGTGCAGCACGTGCGCCAACGGTGCCGCCCCCTGGTACTGCACGTTGTGCACCGTGGTCACGCTGGGCCGGCCCGGGAAGCCGGGCGGCAGGTGCCAGCCGCGCTCCAGCAGCACCGGCAGCAGGCCGGCGTGCCAATCGTGGGCGTGCACCAGGTCCGGCACGAAGCCGACGCGCGCAGCCGCCACCGGCGCCGCCCGGCAGAAGCGCGCGAAGCGGCGGACGTCGTCGTCGTAGCCGTAGGCCTCGGGACGCGAGAAGTCGGCGTGGCCGACGAAGAGGTAGCGCACCCCGTCGCGCTCGAGCGTGCCGACGCCCACCGGTTCTTCGCCGCCGGCGTAGGGGACGGCGACGTCGCCGATCCACATGGGCCGGGCCTCGCCGCCCAAGCGCGCGTACCAGGGGCTGACCACGAGCACCTCGAGCCCCAGTGCCGCTTGCGCGGCCGGTAAGGCTCCCAGCACGTCGCCCAGGCCGCCGGTCTTGGAGAAGGGCGCCACCTCGGCGCCGACGTGGAGAACTCGCACGCCGCGACCATACCGCGGCGAGCGCATACGGCGTTACCGTTCTCATGCCGGAGCAAACCTATACTCTAGGCATGACACACCCCGCGATGGCTGCAGCATGAGACGCCGCCTCCTCCCGGTCACCGTGGTGGCTGTCGTCCTGGCGACCGCGTTGGTGGTTCAGGCGCAGCTGTCGCGCGACTACACCTCCGAGTTCCTCAACACCGCCGCCGGCCGGGCGGTGGTCCAGACCTTCGGCGCGCTGAAGTCGGGCTACCTCACCGACATCGATGACGAGAAGGTGATCCGCGGCGCGATCCAGGGGATGCTCGAGGCGCTCGACGACCCCTACACCTACTACCGCGAGCCGCGCTCGGCCTCCATCGACGCCCAAGACCGCACCGGTTCGTTCGAAGGCATCGGCGTGGCGCTCACCACCGTCGATCGCGCCAGCGGTCGCGGCGTGGAGGTGCTCAACGTCTACCGCGACGGTCCCGCCTGGCAAGCCGGCGTCCAGCGCGGTGACATCTTCGTCGACGTCGATGGCGTCAACGTGCGCGACTACACCACCCTCGACATCGTCGACCTGGTGCGGGGCCCGCGCGGCACCACGGTGCGCATCACCTTCCAGCGCCCGAGCGAGAGCGAGCTCGTCGAGTTCGACATCGTGCGCGACACCATCGAGCTGATCGAGGTGTCGACCACCATCGTCGACGGCGACATCGGCTACCTTTCGCTGCGCACCTTCGGCAACCAGCGCGTGCACGAGCAAGTGGTCGACGGCCTCTCGAGGCTGCGGCTCGATGGCGCCAAGTCCATCGTGCTCGACCTGCGCGACAACGGCGGCGGCCTGCTCACGCAGGGCATCCTGGTGGCCGACGAGTTCCTCGAGCAGGGCGACATCGTGTTCCAGCGCGCCCGCGGCGTGACCCAACGCCTGGCCTCGGCCGACCCCTCAGGCACCACCGACCTGCCGGTGGTGGTGCTCGTGAACCGGCAGTCCGCCTCGGCCTCCGAGATCGTGGCGGGTGCGCTGCAGGAGAACGGACGCGCGCTGGTGATCGGCGAACGGACCTTCGGCAAGGGCGTGGCGCAGAGCGTCATCTCGCTCGCCGACGGCGGCCAGCTGGCCTACATGGCGTTCGAGTGGCTCACGCCCGAGCGCCGCAGCATCACCGACGAGGGCATCGTGCCCGACATCGAGGTACGTGACACGCGCCTGGGCCAGACCGTGTTCGTCGACGGCCGCGGCGGCTTCGCCGGCCAGACCGTCGAGCTGGTGCTCGATGGTGAAGTGGTCGGGTCCGGCGTCGTGGACGACGACGGCACCTTCAACCTCGTCACCACCGGCCCGCGGCCGCCGATGTCCGAGATCCAGGGTGAGGCGCTGGTCGACGTCGAGTCCGACGCGATCCTGGCGCGCGCCGTCGAGGCGTTGCGCAGCGGCGAAGCGACCGCGCTCCGCTAACGCCCCTGCGGCTGAGGGCGACGCGCCTGATGATCGAGGTCGACGCGCTGGAGAAGCGCTACGGTGCGCTGCACGCCGTCGACGGCGTCTCCTTCGGTGTCGCCGCCGGCGAGGTGGTGGCGCTGCTGGGGCCCAACGGCGCCGGTAAGTCGACCACCATCAAGTGCCTGACCGGCTTGGTGCGGCCCACCCGGGGCAACGTCCGGCTCGCTGGCCACGACGTCGTGCGGCGCGGCGAGTTCGCCAAGGCCGCGCTCGGTTACGTGCCCGACCGCCCCTACCTCTACCCCAAGCTGACCGGGCGTGAGCTGGTCCGCTTCGTCGGGCGCATGCGGCGCGTGCCCGACCTCGAGGCGAGGGTCGAGCGCTGGCTCGACGCCTTCGGCCTGCGCGAGGCCCAGAACGCCTTGGTCGAGACGTACAGCCACGGCATGCGGCAGCGCCTCACGTTCGTCACCGCGTTGCTGCACGACCCGCTGGCGCTGGTGGTGGACGAGCCGATGGTGGGCCTCGACCCACGCGCCGCGCTCCAGGTCCGCGACCTGCTGCGGCGCCACGCCGAGCGCGGCCGAGCGGTGCTGCTCACGACCCACTCGATGGAGGTGGCCGAGGCGGTGGCCGACCGGGTGCTGGTGATGCGCTCGGGGCGCGTGGTCGCGGGCGGCAGCATGGCCGAGCTGCGGCGTGCGGTCGGGCGCGACGACGCCGACCTGGAGGCGATCTTCCTGCAGTTGACCGAGGAGGCCCAGCAGGCGCCGCCGCCCTGGCACGACGAGGCGGCGTGACCGGCGTCGCCGGCCTGCTGCGCCTACGTGCCCGCGCCTTCGGCAACGCCGTGCGGCTGGCGCCGCTGCGCTACCTGGTGGGCGTCGCCTTCCTGCTGGCGGTCGGGTGGGGCGTGCAGGTCGCAACGCTCCGGGGCGTGCGTTTCGTCGACGGCTTCCCGGCCATCGACACCATCGCCGACGCCGCCTTGCAGCGGAGCCTCGAGGCGCTGGTGACGCTGCTGCTGCTGGCGGTGGCGTTCTCGGTGCTGACCAGCGCCATCACCACGCTCTACGCCTCGGACGACCTGCCCTTCCTGCTGGCGCTGCCGCTGCCGGCGCCGCGCGTGTTCGGGCTCAAGGTGGTCGAGACCTACCTGAGTTCGGCGCTCGTGCCGTCGTTGCTGACGGTGCCGGTGCTGCTGGGGCTGGGGCTGGCCCGGGACGCCCCCTGGAGCTACTACCCGGTGGCGGTGATCGCTGTGCTGGCGCTGTTCGCGGTGCCGGTGACGCTGGGCGCACTGGTGGCCCTGGTGCTGATGCGGATCGCGCCGGCCGGTCGCGTCAAGGAGGCCGCCACCGCGCTCAGCGTGGTGCTGGCGGCGGGCCTGATCCTGGGCCTGCGGGCGCTGCGACCCGAGCAGCTGACCGACCTCACGCCCGAGGAGTTCGAGGTCTTCCTGACCACCTTCGCCGACCTGGGGGTCGGCTGGTTGCCGCCGGGCTGGGCCTCGAGCGCCATCTGGGGCGCGCTCGGCGGGGCCTGGGGCTCGGCCTCGCTGGTGCTCCTGCTGCTGGTCGCAGCGGGCGGGTTGTGGGGCGTCGGCCGCCTGGCGGCCGTGGCGTACCGCGAGGGCTGGGTCCGGGGCCTCGACCACCACCGCCGACACTTGGACACCCGCTCCAAGCCGGCCGCGCTATGGGAGCGGCCCCTGGCCCGCTTGGGTCCGCTCGGCGCCGTGCTGGTCAAGGACGTGCGGGTGCTGCTGCGCGATCCGACGCAGTGGTCGCAGCTGCTGGTGCTGGTTGCCCTGGCCGGGGTCTACCTCGTCTCGACCGCCAGCGTGGCGGTCGAGGGGCAGCGTTTCCGCGACGCGCTCGGGACCCTGAACGTCGCCTTCCTGGGCTTCCTGCTGGCCGGCGTCGGGATCCGTCTGGCGTTCCCGGTGGTGGCGCTCGAGGGCGAGGGCTGGTGGTTGCTACGCACCGCGCCGCTCCGCACCCGCGCGCTGGTGCTGGGCAAGTTCCTGCACGCGCTGCCGACGCTCTTGCTCCTGGGCGCGGGGTTGGGGGTGGCGCAGGCGCTGCTGCTCGACGTGACGCCGGTGCTGGCCACCGCCTCGGTGGTGGCCGGCGTCTGTGCGGCGGTGGCGGTGGCGGGGCTCGGGGTCGGCCTCGGCGCGGCCTTCCCGCGCTTCGACGCCACCAACCCGGCCGAGATCCCCATGTCGCCCGGCGGGCTGCTCTACATGACGTTGGCTCTGGGCTACGCCGCCGCGCTCACGACCGTGCTGGCGTACCCGGCCTGGCG